>JAGRAA010000239.1 GCA_020435185.1 Bdellovibrionales bacterium
CTTAAAAACAAAGGTCTTAATGACATAATAAGCAATGGAACATCACAAGAAAAATTAGCAGCTCAAGAGATTAAGGATTTAATCTCTGCAGCAAGCACCCATTATTACCAATTCCAAAAATAAATTCTCCAAGGCGCTGGCTTGAAGCTGTATTGTAATACCGGGAAAGCGTAGCAACACAGGAGAATTATTTTTTTGGAATTGGTTAACTATTTTCCTGTTTGCCTTTTCCTTTGTGCCGATTTCTTCTATGACGAGACCTTTTTGGTCTTGTCGCAGTAGCCTCAGCAGAACCCTCTCCAGCGGCTCGTTCATGAGAATTAGGTTTACTCACTAAATTGTCTTTAGACTGGGACTTTTCTTGATTTCTATTTTTTCGATTTTTAAAATTTCTCTTTCTTCGGTTGTGATCTCTAAATTGAGAAGAGTTGTCGTTGGAGTTTCTACTCTCAGAGGCAGAATCATTTTTTAGATCCTTAACTTCTCTAATGATAGATTTATCCATTGATGAAACGGACTCCCCTTCGCGATCTGCTTCTGTAGAGGCCTCTTTCAAAATTCCCTGTTCCTGATCTATTAAATTTCCGCTTTGAGCATGAGAAAGACTAATATCTTTCTTAACCCCCATTTTAAGCCTTTTCTTTTCGTCCTCATGAGTAGCTTTTTCTACTTGTTCACCTAAGTCTACAACAATGTCTCCAAAGCATATGACTTGGCAAGAAAGACGTCGACGGTCTAAAAAATGTGCTGTTCCGATTAAAGCTGTTTCTTTTTTTGAAGGAGGGAGAATATTATATTCTCCCTCCACAATCTGAACCCTACATTCGGCACAATTAGGAACTCCATTACAAACAGATTTAACCTTTAGATTATGTTTTTGACATAGATCCAATAATGTTTGGTTTTCCTCAATTTCAAGCTCAATATTCTGCGGTAAAAATTTAACTTTCATAATTTATCCAAATCCCTACTTAACCACTACTTTGGCAAACTTTTTCTTACCCACTTTTAAAATAAAGTCTTCTCCAGAGGTCAAAGTCACCTTCAACTGTTCATCTTTAACTTTTTCTCCTTTGAACTCTACGGCTCCACCCTTGATAAGCCTTCTTGCCTCACTATTAGAAGATGCTAACTCTATTTGACTGATCAAAGCACAAATCCATATATCATCTTGAGCCTCTATTATTTTTTCAGGAATTTCATCGGGCAGACCTTTACTTACAAAAATACGATTGAATTCTTGCTCGGCACTATCCGCATCCTCAGGACTATGAAACCGCGAAACAAAAAATTTAGCTAAGTTTACTTTTGCTTGCCGAGGATGAAGCTTTCCGGAAGAAAGATCTACCTTGAGCTTCTCTAGGTCACTTCTCTCTAAATCAGACAACAATTCATAATACCTAATCATAAGATCATCAGATACTTTCATTGTTTTACCAAACATGTCTTTAGGACTATCTTCGATAGCGATATAGTTGTCTAAACTCTTAGACATCTTTTGTACACCATCAAGCCCCTCTAAAATAGGCACCGTCATAATACATTGTGGTGTCATTCCATAAGACTTTTGTAAATCTCTTCCTACTAATAAATTAAACTTTTGGTCTGTTCCACCTAACTCAACATCAGCTTTTAAAGCCACAGAATCATAGCCTTGAACTAAGGGATACAAAAATTCATGAATACTAATAGGCTGATGAGTTGAATACCTTTTTTCAAAATCATCTCTTTCCAGCATTCGAGCAACTGTGTATTGGCTAGTCAATTTGATAAAATCCGAAGGATTCATTTTAGACATCCAATGAGAATTATAAACTACCTCGGTTTTAGCTGGATCTAAAATTTTAAAGACTTGATGAGCATAAGTCTTGGCGTTTTCTTGAATCTCTTCATCAGTAAGAGCCGGACGAGTTTCATTTTTACCAGTTGGATCTCCAATTTTTCCGGTAAAATCACCAATCAGAAATAAAATATGGTGGCCAAAATCTTGCCATTTTTTCATTTTATTGATTAAAACAGCATGCCCCAAATGAAGATCAGGTCTGCTAGGGTCAAATCCTGCTTTAATCCTAAGAGGCTTATTTTCTTTTACGCTTTTCTCTATTTTGGCGAGCAATTCCTTTTCAGAAATCACATCTACCGTGCCTAGTTTTAGTTCTTCAAGCTGGCTCTTTGCATCTCTCACCCGTTACCTCGCATGTTCAACAATACGGGTTTCTCTCACCACCGCTACTTTAATTTGCCCAGGATAATTAAGCTCTCTTTCAATTTTTCTTACGATATCTCTACTTAACATTTGTGCCTGATCGTCGGTAACATTTGCACTATCAACAATAACTCTAATTTCTTTTCCACTTTGTATGGCAAAAGTTCTCTCAACACCGTCAAAACTATTTCCTATAGACTCAAGATCTTCTAAACGACGAATATAATTTTCCATTTGCGAACGACGAGCTCCAGGTCTATCTTTCGATAAATTATTAGCGGCTTGAATTAACTGAACTAACAATGTTTTATCTTCTGAAGTTCCTTCATGACCACGGATCGCCTTAATTACGGATTCTGCCTCTCCATACTTTTTGGCAAATTCAGCACCCGCTAAACAATGATCTCCCTCAATAGAGTGATCTATCCCTCGGCCGATATCATGAAGCAATCCTGCTCGTCGAGCCAATTTTACATCAGCTCCAATTTCTGCCGCCATAAGGCCCGCCAAATAAGCCACCTCTACGCTATGACTGAGTAAATTCTGAGTTCCTGTATGTCTAAATCGAAGGCCACCTAAAATTGATAACAATTCAGGGTGCACACCATGAACTCCTAAATCAAAACAAGCCTTTTCACCTTCTTCTTTCATATTTTTAATAATATCAGACTTCACCTTATCGACGACTTCTTCAATTCGCGCGGGATGAACGCGTCCATCTTCCATTAGCTTCTCGATGGCTCTTTTTCCCACTTCTCTTCTCACTGGATCAAAGCTAGAAATAATTACCGAGTCAGGAGTTTCATCAATCACGACATCTACTCCACAAGCAGCCTCTAAAGCCCTAATATTTCTTCCGTCTCGACCAATGATTTTTCCCTTCATCTCTTCTCCGGATAAAGGAATAGCCGTAATAGTTCTTTCTGTTGAAACTTCACTCGCATATCTGGATATAGCCACAGACAATATTTTTCTAGCTTTTGACTGTGAATCAGCCTCCAGCTGTTTTTCAATTTTAATTAGCTCAGCATTCGCCTCTTGCTCTGCCTCTCCTTTAAGTGTTTCCAAAAGTTCACTTTTGGCTTGTTCGGCAGATAGTCCGGCTATGTTTTCAATCTTGAGTTCTAACTCTTTAATCTTTTCAGTAGCCTTTTTTTCTAGGTCTACAATTCTAGATTCTGCTATTTTAACACGCTCATTTCTTTCAGAAATTTCTTCAAATTCATGCTTTAGTTTCTCTTCTTTTTCAGCATATTCTTTTTCTAAGCGAGCTTGCTTTTCTTTTAACTGACTTTCTGTATTTTGCAGCTTTTGCTTCTGTTTTCTAATATCAGACTCAACATTTCTTCTCGCTCTAGATTCGAAATCTTTAGCCTTGTTCTTTGAATCTCTATCAATCTTTGCAGCCTGAGACTTGGCTCGATGAAGGATTCTTTCTACCTCTTTTTCTGCTTCGCCTTTTTTCTTATTCCCTTGCAATCTGTTATATGCAAATAAAACAACAAGACCTAAAGCTATTCCAAATATCAAGCTAACTAATAGGGCAACCAACACTCCAGCACTCATAAATCTTCCTTTTCAACAGGTTCAATTATAAACTTTTCGGTAACAATATAATCCAAAGCCACATCATGCTCCTCAACAGGAAGATCAAAATCTGCAATCTGTGCAGATAAACCGATCCCTATTTTTATAGCTTTTAACTCTGGTAAAAAACGATCATAATATCCTTTTCCCATACCCAAACGAGAGCCTTTACGATCAAAGGCTACACCAGGAACAAAAACATGAGTAATTTTATCATGGGACAACTTAGGACAATTTTCATATTTTGGCTCAAAAATACCAAATTCATTTTTTTCGACATACTCGCTATTTGATAAATCATAAAAATCTAAACCTCGAGGCATCAAAAGAAACTGAAGAGTGTTTCCCTCCAACTTTGGAAAAGCCCATCTATAAACCTTTAAAGATTCAAAAACTCCATTGGGGTCAGCCTCTTCGATTGTCGGAAAATAACTAGCAACGATAGGACTAGAATAATCTTTGATAAGCTCTAAAAGATGAGCGCTTAAAGCTTCTTTATAAATATTATTATTTAAAAAGCTTTGTCGTTTCAGTCGAAAACTCTGACGAACCGAACTTTTTATATTTAATAGTTCCTGTTTAGACATTCAATTCCACTTATTTAAAAGTAACAAAAATGATCTAAACTGATATATGAGACTTGGAGTTTCCAGGATGTACTTCAAATAAAGCTTTTGCTTTTTCTTCTATATTTGAAATGTCTTGATAAGCTTGCTTCCTTAACATGAGATAATCTTCGGCTAAATTTAGCGCCCCTAAAATTAAAGCATTTTGAAAAGAAATTTCTGAATGAGCATCAGTAATTTCTTTAAGTTTACCATTTACTATCGCAGAAAGCTGATCAATAGTTTGCTTATCGTGTGTGGAACGTAAACTTAGTTTTAAGCCAGCAATTTCAGTTTCAATTAACTGAGAGGAAGCAACTTTTTGTTCTCTATGCTCTAATTGCTCACTCTTTACAGGTTGTTTTTTTATCTCGTTCACACCAAATCCTAATGAAAAACCATAAGTCTCAAATCAGTTCATTGAGATCATATATTTATAAGTAATCTAAAGGATTTAGCTGGTCAACTGAGAGTTGTATCGTAAGCTTTCAAAACCTAATTAATAATTCGGTAGGCGTGATTTGCCAACAATCCTGATGCTCTGCGATACTCACTAATAAGATCCAAATGGACGGAACTAGACTTCATGGCCACTTCATTCCCATTAAAAACTCTCCTTAAATGAGTTTCTCGATAAGTTTGCTCCATGTTTCTAATCTTTCTCTTAAGACTAATCACTTCATTGGCTCGATCTTTTTCTTGGACCTGAAAGGTCGTCAAACTTAAGGTCGTCAAATGCACCAGTTCTTTATGCAAAGCGACAATCTCTCCCCATCCCTCATCACTGAATTTCAGTTTCAAGGCATGCATTTTCTTGGCCAAATCCAAAACTGAGTTGTCGATGACGTCTGCGACATTCTCTAAATCCGTAACAAAAGACATGACTGACATAAATCGTTCATTCAAAAATTTAGTGTTGTCTTCTAAATGATTCGCAAGAAAACTCTTAATCTCGTGATTCAAAATATCCACTTGATTATCACTAATCTTAACCCTCTCTTGAAGTTCTTTATCATCTTTTTCAAACAATTTGATAGAAACGACCATCATGCGATTAACTATATCACCCAATCTCAAAGCTTCTCGTTCCGCATGTGCAAGTGCTACGTGAGGAGAGTCAAAGTCGTTTACATTCAAAAATTTAGCCCCAAAATCTTTTTCTTTTTGGCTAGGAGGAAACAAATATTGAATAAACTTAACTCCCATATCCAAAAAAGGAAAGAAGGCAACAAGCATTATGACATTCAAAAGCGTATGAGCATTTGCTATATCTCTAACCAACACCCCTGTTGAAATGACATGAGCAAGCTCACTAGTAAGAAAAAATAAAACAAATACTGTCAAAGATTTAGCGAAAACATGAGCCCAAGCAATTTGTCTTCCTACGTAATTTCCTCCGGTCGCCGCTAGCAAGGCCACCGCCGTGGTACCAATATTCGCTCCATAAACCCAGTAAAAGGCCTGGGTTAAATCAATGATTCCACTCTGAGCCAATGAAAGAGCAAATCCAACCGTGACCGCACTACTATGAACAATTGCTGTGATCACCGTAGAAAACACCAGAGTCACAAAAGGGTTTTCATTCAGATATCCAATAAATCCAGAGAACGCTTCTAGATTTCTAAGCTCTGAAGTTCCCGCACTAATGACCTCTAATCCCCAAAATAAAAGCCCAAAGCCCATTATAATTCTCATTATACGCTCTAATGTCTTTTTCCTTGTCAAAAACGAAATCAAATAGGCGATGGCAAAAACTGGCATACCTATCTGAGTGATATTTAAACTTAATAATTGAACCGTAATGGTAGATCCCACTGCTGCACCAAGTATGACACTCATCACCTGACCAAGATTAAGGACTCCTGCCGATCCTAAACCAACAAGCATCGAAGTAACCGCTCCAGAACTTTGGATCACCATCGTCAGGAGAACCCCTACGAATACACCAAGGCTTCTTTTTTCATCTAACCTGGATATTAAATCACGAATGCTATTTGAACTCAGCTTTTGCACCTGTTTGCTGATTATAGATATGCCGAACATAAACAGGGCTGTTCCAACTAAAGTAATGATCAAGGCTGAGTGAGAATTATACATACTAAAATAACATCAAAATATTCTCTATTAGTCTAACAGTTTTCTAAAAAAACAATTTTGCCCCGGCATTGATTCCGGAAATCGTATTTGTGGTAGTGGAAACCGTACCTTTAAAGGTTTGAGTCCCCGAAACCGAAGATCCAAAAATTCGCAAAGGTCCAAAGTCCAAGAAGAGCTGTGATTCAGTTTGATTGTCAGAATATTCTCCTCCAGCATACGCACCCGGCAAAGACTCTAAGTAGTCAAAAAGCACACCAAATCTCTTTGTTAGATAAAGACTCAACTGGATCGAGTAGAGATTGTTTGTGTAATCTATCCCCGCAGAGGAGAACTGCTTTTGTCCATAACCTACAAATAAACTTGTATTTTGCATAGAGCTTCCCAAAATTCTAAGTTTAAACTGAGTGATGTTACCTACAACCAAAGTATTGTTTCGATCAAAGTATTGAACTTCAATGCCTGCGATTGTGGCATAAGCCCCCAGGCTAACGCTAGATCTATTGCTTAGATTAGAACCAGAAATCGAATTTTTAAAATCTCCAGAGAAATTGCTCCCACCCAAAAAAAACTCATAAATATTTTCTCGCGTGTGCCCCGCTAACCACATATCTTGCAAACGAATCTTATGTTGATCGCTAAACCAATCAGCTAAGGTCCATCGATTTTTATATTTATCCTCTTGTTTTTTCGATATAGAAACCAAAAAATCTTCTGCGTAGAGAGGAGAAGAAAATAATGAGAACAGTGCACAAGCTAAAATCCATCTTAATGCCATTTATTATCCTTAAATAAAGATACTGAATTTACCACAACTGCTATCAAGGTTAGCATGATTTACTTTATAAGCAACGACTTATTGAAGTGCTCCAGAAGAGTTTAATAGAGCAAAATAAGGACTCGATTGACCATTAAATTGTGTAAATTGACCACCCACTTTTATTTCTCCAGCATGAGATAAAGAAATACTTAACACTGGCTTATCAAAACCGCTTCCTATTTTAAAATTTTTATCTAATGATCCATCCTTATTCACTCTAGCAATATGAGAAACAGACTGACCGTTGTAGTGCTGGAAATTCCCTCCAATAATAAATTTTCCATCAGATTGAAGAACAATAGAATTCACTTGATCATCAAACCCACTGCCCATATTTCTCAAAAAATCTTGATCTACTTCTCCATTAGCCTTGAGCTTGATTAAATAACCCACAATAGATTGATCGAAATTAGTAAATTTTCCACCCGCCATAATATCATCAGCATCATCTACAACCACCACACTGACTTCATCATTAAAGAGGCCCGACGCAGTCGATTGAGCAAAAGAGTCATCGACTTCGTTATTTTCATTGATTCTTGCAATATGACCATTAAACTTTCCGACAACAATCATATTCCCATTACTCTGATAAGCCACGCCCTCAACACTGTCATTCAAAAGTTGCTCAACAGCAGGAGTGTTGTACTGTGCAACCAACAATCCGCCCACAGCCAAAATTAAAATACTCAAATAGATTTTCTTAAATGAATCCATTTTTCTCTCCGTCATTATTTTTATTTCTTTTTTCCTGATCGCTCTAATGCTCTGTCACTGGCGTGTTCATTACCTTTATCTGAAGCATGGCCATTTCCTAAACCTTCTCCTGAATCATTTAATTCATATTTTTTTGATTTATTTTTTTTATCTATATCGCTCTTCAAAGGTTCAGTAGAATCTCGATGAGCACTATCAACAACCTCTTTTCTTTCACTCGCAAGATGTCTTTTTGAATAGCCATCAACGTCCGAGTCGTCCTTTTTTGAATGTTTTTTATCCTCTTTTTCAACACCATTTCTATCACCAATTACCCGTTTTCGTTCATGACTCTCTTTATAGTGCTTTTCATCTTTTTTCTTTCTATGTCTTTTCTTAGACAAAAGATACTCTCGGTTTATCTCATTACTCCCTATATTTTCATCACCAACCAAAGCATCATTCTCATTATATTCTAAACCATCATCATTTGTTTCAACAGTCTCCACCTTTTGGCCACCCTGAGCCCCTATCTCATCCTGTGCTTGATCAATTTCATTTATTTCAGCAATTGGCGCCGTTTCAACGAGTTGATCATTTCTACTTATACTTTCACAAGATTCCTTTTTCTTAAAATATTCATAGGCTCTTAATTTTTTCTTGGACAAAGAAAGTGCAGAAAAATCGCCATATTCTCTATTACTTTCTAATGAACCGATAATTTGTTTCTTCAAGCTTTCTTGAATTACAATCTTTTCTTTAATATTCTCACAAGTAATTCGTTCCTCACCACTTAGACGACGCAGAGACTCTTCAACATATTCAGTTGTCAAAAGATCACCCTCCAATGTTAAAAGTGCTAGAGGAGGAATACTTTTATCGTCTACTTCATTGAAGTTACCTACTACAACCACCTCGTGATCAGGACTGATGGCAATATCATTAACTAATCCATAAAATCCTTTTCCAATTTTATTGGTTTCGTCCAAATTTACACTTCCATTAGGGTTCAGAACAACATATGAGTTTACTGTAATTCCACCAATAAAGGAAAAATGACCCCCTAACACTAAATGGCCATTCTCTTTCTCTATTATTTTGTTAACTGGCCCATTAACTCCTGCAGCAATATTTTTTTGAAATTCAGAATCTATGGTTAAATCCTGATTCAGTTTTACCAAATTTTGTACCTGCGTATCTCCGTAATGCGTAAAATCACCATAAATAAGAGTTCCTCCATCAGAAACCGAGGTAACGGTCTTCACTTCACCGTTGAAACTTACTTTATTTTCAATGGGATTTTTTATTTCATTTGTAGGTCCTGAACCCACTATCTCAGGTGCATTTACTATCTCTTCAGAATTGATTGAACTCCCTATCTTAGTATTCATCTCACCAGTGCAAGAAGTCAAAAAGACCAATACACATAACCAGCAGTACGCATTTACTTGTTTCATTTTAAGAATCCCCTTAGTTCTTACGTCCAGATAGACATAAGATTAGTCGGAATTCCTCAAAAAAAATTAATGGATCCTGCCATTTATCCAGAAAAATTAACAGACCGTGGTCTATTCCCGATAAAATGTTAATATTACTTACAGTTCAAAGATTTTTTTTAAATTCATGCATTCAAAAGTGAGAAGAGACAACTTGACACTATTGGACTTTTTTAAAGACGGCGAAAACTCACCACAAACCCAAAGGGTGATTAAATCTAGTTTTCTAAATACCATTAGCCAAATAGGCTCAAAGTCTCAATTCAGCACAATGACCACCGTCGGATTGTTCTTCATTACACTGTGGGCTACCCCCATTTATCAGAAATATCCAAAGCTCCTTGTTCAATACTCCGTTCTGTTAGTTTTGAATGCCATTATTCTTTTTTTACTCTCTGATCAAAAAAAGAAGATTGAATCCAATAAAATCTGGGCGCTCACCTATATGCTTTTGTCCTTTGTCTTTTCTGCTTTATGGGGAATACTCTGCGCTTGGGCACTTTATAGTTTTAATTTGAGCTGGACATCTTTTTTTATCACTCTCATCACACTAGCTGTTGCCTCTACTTATTCTGTAGTCTACGCACCTCATATGATTTTTTTTCAGCTTCAACTTTTACTCACTCTTTTACCCACTGTAATTGTCACCCTGTACACCCTTA
>JAGRAA010000240.1 GCA_020435185.1 Bdellovibrionales bacterium
AAAGGACGATCAATTTTACTTTTTAGTTTTTTGAGAAGTTTGCCACTTTTTTTTCCTTTTTGAAGCTGCACTTCTATATACGCTGGGGTTACAGAGAGAATAACAGACTCTAAAAGTGAACAGGTAAAAGATATGATCACTGCTAAAAAAAAGTAAAATACAAGTAATTCCATTAAAAATTAGGGCTGGGCTTCCTGAGCCTCTCTATCAAGGCGAACCCGACTTCCCGTGGTGTTTCTTTGTCCTTGGTATTTTCCTCGATAGGGGTTAAGAGCTTGTTCGTCCATTTTGCAAAAAACGAGCTGGCAAATTCGTCGGCCTGCTTCGAGTCGAATAGGGAGAGAGTTGGCATTGTAGAGCTCTAGAGTAATCTGTCCTTCAAATCCTGGGTCTACCCATCCCGCATTTTGAATGAATAGTCCAATTCGCCCGATGGAGCTTCTTCCTTCAACAAAAGCAGTCAAGTCATTTGGAAGCTTGATAAATTCTTGAGTGGTTGCAAGTAAAAAAGAGTGTGGCGGAATAGTAATAAACTGCTCATTATATTCTCTGTACTCAACTTCTGAGCTTAGGTCTATGACATGCATATTGCGATCTTCTACCACTAGAAAATGACTGCCTAAATGGCAATCAACACTAGCTGGTTGGATGGAGTCGGGTCGAATGGGGTCTACAATGAGTTCCCCATTCGATATCATAGTTTGCAACGTTTTATCTGAAAGTATCATTATTTATTCTCTTCAGCTCTTTTCTTTTGGTATTCCTTGGCAAGCTCGTCTTGAATATTTCTAGGAGCCGCAGCATAGCGAGAGAATTCCATTGTGAACTCTCCTTTTCCCTGTGTCGCAGATCTTAAATCTGTAGAGTATCCAAACATTTCAGACAGAGGAACCTCAGCGTCAACAGTCACAAATCCTTCTATGGTATTCGTACCACCTATAATTCCACGGCGCTGATTAATTTGTCCCATCACATTCCCTTGGAACTCTTCAGGAGCACTGGTTTGAAGCTTCATTAAAGGCTCAAGTGCCGTAGGTTTAGCTTTCTCATAGGCTTGTCTGAAGGCGGCCATTGCACAGATTCGGAAAGCCATCTCACTAGAGTCAACGTCATGATAAGCTCCGTCGGTAAGATCTACTTCTACACCGACTACTGGCGCGCCAATAAGAGTTCCTTTGGCCATCTGTTCTTGAAACCCTTTATCGCATGCAGGAATAAATTCTTTCGGAATTCTTCCGCCAACGATTTTATCGTTAAACTTATAGATCGTTTCGGAATCAGGATCGACTTCAAGGGGTCTGATCTCTCCAATAACCTTTGCGAACTGACCTGATCCACCTGTTTGCTTTTTATGGGTGTAATCGAAGGCGGCGGCCTGACCAATAGTTTCTCTATAAGCGACTTGTGGCGCTCCAGCGACAACTTCGCATTTAAACTCCCGTTTCATACGTTCAATATAAACCTCAAGATGCAGCTCTCCCATACCAGAAATAATAGTCTCGTTAGATTCTTCATCTCGATGAACTCTGAAAGTAGGATCTTCTTTTCTAAACTTTTGTAAAGCCTTAGAGAAATTTGCCGCTCCCGATTTTTCTTTAGGAGCGACGGCTAATGAAATCACGGCATTAGGAACGTGCATAGAGGTCATAGCAATGTTAACTGTTCCATCAGTAAAAGTATCTCCTGAAGCACAATCAATCCCGAACACGGCGACGATGTCACCAGCTTTTGCTTCTTCGATGTCTTCCATTTCGTCAGAGTGCATGTAAACCAAACGAGGAACTTTGATTTTCTTTTCATTAGAGGTATTGATGATAAACTCACCTTTTTTCAAAGTTCCTTGATAGATTCTCATATATGTCAACTGACCGAAGCGGCCATCTTCTAATTTAAAAGCAAGGGCTACAAGGGGTTTTTCACTGTCAGTAGCAAGGTCTACTTTCTCTTCGTTCTTGTCTAAGTCTAATCCTTCATTTTGAATATCAGTAGGAGTAGGTAAATAAGCAGTCACAGCGTCTAGTAGAGGTTGAACACCTTTATTTTTGTAGGCTGATCCACAAAAGACAGGGCAAAGTTGTAGAGCGAGAACTCCTTTTCGAATCGCATTTTGCAATTCTTCAGTAGTAGGCTCCTCTTCCATTAAGAACTTTTCAGCTAAATCATCATCAAAATCAGCTGCTTTTCCGACAAGCTCTTTTCGGTATTTAAGCGCATCATCCATCATGTCTGCAGGAATATCGGTGACTTCAATGGTTTCTCCATTATCGCCTCGGTTATAGTAGGCCTTCATAGCTACTAAATCTATAACTCCTTCAAGTTTATCCTCTAAACCGATGGGGATTTGGGCCATAACTGAGTTTAATCTCAACTTTTCATGAAGAGCTTCACACACTCTAAAAGGGTTTGCTCCTGAACGATCGCATTTATTAACAAAAGCAATTCTTGGAACATTGTATCTTCGCATTTGGCGATCAACAGTAATAGATTGAGATTGAACACCAGCAACGCCGCAAAGTACTAAAATAGCACCGTCTAATACACGAAGGGCTCTTTCCACTTCGATTGTAAAGTCAACGTGTCCGGGGGTATCGATGATATTAATTTCAGTGTCTTTCCAATGGGCTTTGGTTGCAGCTGATTGAATTGTGATTCCACGTTCTCTTTCGAGCTCCATAGAATCCATTTTTGCTCCCACGCCATCTTTACCACGAACATCGTGGATGGCATGAATTCTTCCTGTATAGAAAAGAATCCTCTCAGTAAGAGTGGTTTTTCCAGAATCAATATGTGCAGAAATTCCAATATTCCTGACTTGGGAAACATTCCATTCACTCGACGCCATTCTGTAGCCCTTTCTTTGCCAAAGTAAAACCCCGTATATGGGTTTATAAATTGTGTTTATAAATGTTTAATTTTCAAAAAATTGTTCAGTTGCATTGCCATATCTTATTTACAGTCACCTATGGAGTTATTATATAGGAGTATATAAAGCATAAATAATATATAAATAAAACTTATGGCTAGAATAATTTAGGGTCCAGATGTATCACGCCGGCCATGGAAGTGCAAATTATTTAATAGAGAGATCTCATGCAAAAAATCAATGAAGTTTTAAAAAACGTATTTGGGCATCAAGATTTTCACGGAGTCCAAAAAGAGGTCATAAATCGAGCTCTTCAGGGAGATTCCAGTTTGGTGATCATGCCCACTGGGTTTGGTAAAAGCCTATGTTATCAACTGCCTAGCGAAATTTTACCCGGTTTAACTTTGGTCATTTCACCCCTTATCGCGCTGATGAAAGATCAGGTAGATGGAGCTCTTAAAAAGGGGCTTAAGGCAAGTTTTATCAATTCGAGTTTAAAACCAGAAGAGAGAAAGTTGAGATATAAAAAGCTGGCAAAAGGGGAGTATAATCTGCTTTATGTTACCCCGGAAAGATTCAAAAAAGAGGAGTTCAGAAGTGCCGTTTCACAGAACCAAGTCAGTCTTCTCGCAATAGACGAGGCTCATTGCATTTCAGAGTGGGGACATGATTTTCGGCCTGATTATACAAGAATTAAGGAGTTTGTAGAGTTTTTAAATGGGCCTCCTGTCATGGCTTTAACGGCCACGGCTACGACGGACGTTCAAAAAGATATAATTCAGCAGATTGGCAAAGAGGATATTAAAAGTTTAGTTTATGGGATAGAAAGGCCGAATCTTTTTGTACAGGTAGAATCTGTTTATGGCGATCATGAAAAAATTCAACATATTGTTTCTTTGCTCCACAAGCATGCGGGAACCACGATAATTTACTTTTCATTGATTTCAACGCTAGAAAAATTTTCTCAGATGCTTTCTCAATTAAACATTGAGCACCTACAGTATCACGGTCGTCTGTCAGATAAATTAAGAAAGAAAAATCAAGATCAATTTGTGAAAGGGGAATGCCCATTAATTTTAGCGACGCCCGCTTTTGGTTTAGGGGTTGATAAATCGAACGTAAGGCAGGTTATTCATGTTGAGGTACCAGGCTCTGTGGAAGCGTATTATCAAGAGATTGGCAGAGCTGGTAGAGATGGGAAATCCGCCTATTGCACCCTTTTATTTGATAGCGATGATATTTCTATTCAAATGGATTTTGTGAAATGGGCAAATCCTGATCCTGAATTTATAAGATCCCTCTTTCAATTAATTCGCAAGAATCAAGAAAAAGTAAAGTCTCTTGGATTAGAATTTTTAAGAGAAAAAATGAATTTTTATAACAGTCGTGATTTTAGATTAGAAACGGCCTTAAATTTATTAGAAAGATGGGACTGTATTTCATTTAACCAAAAAAAATATCCTGAGATTATAGGTGAGATTCCTGAGGATTTTTTAGAAGAAGGCCTTTATACTAAAAGACTAAAAAAGCAAAATGAAAAATTATTTGATATGCTTCAATACACCAAGTTAGAAGAATGTAGGAAGCAGTATATATATAAGTATTTTGGTATAGATCACGAGCCTTGTGGGTTTTGTGACAATTGTGAGGAAGGATGATAAAGAGAGTTCACTTTCCGGATCCCTGTAGTCCTTTGCTCGATGATATAGTTTTAGCTGATGATCGCATCGATACCAATATTTTATTAGAAGCTTACTCCCATGGTATTTTTCCTTGGCCACATGATGAGTATCCTCTTTTGTGGTTTTGTCCCTCTCATAGAGGGATTTTGCGTTTTGAGAACTTACACGTATCTAAGTCTTTGTACAAGTTTGTAGAGAAGACCAGGGAAAGATATACCTACAAGTTAGATAACGATTTTTCTGGTGTTGTTGAAGCTTGTTCAAAGGCTCCGAGAAAAGGTCAGCTGGGGACATGGATTAATGATCATTTAAAGCCGCATTATATGGGTTTAAATAAAAAAGGATATGCTCACTCTATTGAAGTTTATGAAAATAATTATCTGGTAGGAGGGTTGTACGGCGTTTTTGTTAACGGTGTATTTAGTGGTGAAAGTATGTTTCATTTGCAAGACAATGTCTCTAAATTGGCTCTATTAAAAACCGTTTATTGGCTTAAGGGTCTAGGCATGGATTGGATGGACGTTCAGATGGTAACGCCTTTATTGAAAGCGTTTGGAGCCTCATACGTAAAAAAGCTGGATTATTTTAAACTTTTAAGGGCAACACAGAAAAAAAATGTCCAGTTCAAACCTTTGGTGTTTAGTCATCAAATAGAAGAAACTTAAAGCGTTTTCCCCAAGGAGATCCACGGTCCTTATCGTAATTTTCAGAAGGCCTCGATAGAAGCCATAAAAGAGAAAATGTGACCAAAGTAAGAATAGAATAAATCAATATGGTTTTGCCATAGGTTTTGACCCATGCTTTGATGGCTTGTTTTTTTTCTTTTCTTCGTTGAATTTTTATTTTTTTAAATTTGTCGTAGAGGGCTTTTTCGATAGCTTCTTTTTGACCTTCTGGGAGGTTGTGAAAGTG
>JAGRAA010000241.1 GCA_020435185.1 Bdellovibrionales bacterium
ACCGATTCTCTTTTTTGGTATCCAGATCAAAGAGTAAAAACCTCTCTCACCTGTCCCCTAGACAAAAAAGATCACGAGCAAAATATAAATGCTTTACAAAAAAAATTAGACGCCATTGGTGAGCAAATACAGCAGCAACAAGAGATTGCAGATCAAGCCCTACGAAACTGCGACGATAGCGTACAAGAACAAATGGACAGTGTCAAAAGACTCACTAAAGCCTCCCAGCACATTCAATTTCTTTTAGCTCAATGTGATGAAAATCCAAATCTGGATCATTGTCGGGACTCTGCAACTAATTTAGAAGCGGCTCAAACGCACATGAAAGACCAACTACTTAAACTAGGTTCCACTTCGAACGAAACACAATCTTATCTAAATGCAATTGAACAAATCGATAGCTTACGAGACCAAATCGAAGAGATGATGCATGATTTTTTCACTATGGAGTCTTTGCAAGAAAAGGTCTGCCTTCAACAACGCTCTTTAAAAGAAAATCTGTTAGGAAAAATAAAAAAATATTCAGAAAGTGAATCTGTTCAACAACAGATCGAAGTGGCTCAAGATCTCACCCACAGAGCGAAAGGACAAATGATTTATGGATCCCGATTATCAAGCAATGTTATTAAGTCGATCTGTAAGACAAATAGAACTAAACCTAGGGGGGTGTCTTGTAACGCCTGCCTTTCTTATGTAAAAGCCTTTTTGTGCCACGAGAATTTAGAGGATTTATTTTCTAAAGGAAAATATCGTTTCAACTCAAGAGAAGTAAGAAAATGTGAAGATAATTTTAATGAAGTTGCCGCAGAACTCGCACAAGATAGAAATGAAAACCCTTACAACTACCAAGCTAAAGCTCATAATTTTGGCGATGTTCTCTCGGAAAAAATGGGCTACGTTAATCTTATGGACTTCAAAGAACTCCTTCCTATGGACACCCTTGAAAATACCCCTGAAGGCGCCTTTGTCGTTTATGGTGCTGAAAGGCGCATTCGTCGCAATGATCGCTTTGGACACGTTGAGCTTTTTACTGGATCAAAATGGATATCTGACTATGAAAACTCAGAGCCCAGAACAGGATCACTAAAGACTCTTTCCGGGAACAATAGATCTGTAAAAGGCATCTATGTTAAAATTGAACTATCCCCCCAGGAGCTTAAGGACATCGACACCTACAAAGATGCCTATGAGGGTTGGCAAAACTTACAATCTAAACTTTACTCTTCACCTCCAGACCCAGTCTTAGAGAAACCTCAACGGAGAACAAGAAGAACCTCTAGGAGCCGCAAATGAAATGGATATTCTTTATAGTTTTAAGCCAAATTATGTATGCTGGCATCAAAGTACAAGTGAATGACAAACAGGATGAGTCTTCGGTGAATCTCTCCGAAGCCCTTACCGGAATACAAAAGCAACCTCTCGCAAACTGGACCTCTAAAGACTTCAAAAGAGCATACGACGATATTTATGTGGTTTCTAAGCATTGCTACGAAAACCCTTGTGCTGATGATACTCTCATCCAAATGCTTTTGCTTGCTGTAAAACTCGATGAAAAAGATCCTAATATTCAACTAGGGTTCGAGTATCTTTCGGCTCACTACAATAAAAATCCAAAAAAGTTTGAAGAGCTCTTTAAACGAAATTCGCTACTGAAAGAAAAAAAACAAGAAATTTTATCTTCTCTTCAATATTTTCAAAAGCAAAAATAAAAAAAGAGATAATCTACTCTATAGCAAATTATCTCTTTTACCCAATTAAGATAGAAATCTATTACTATTTATCTAATGTCACATAAACCATGGTTTGGTTCAACAGTTGGTAGGCTATTTCACCGAAAGTCATCGGTCCGTTGACGTTAATTTGCTTTCCTTCAAGCTCACCGTACAAAAAGTTCAAAATACAATTGCAAGAGAAGGTCAAATCACCAGCCTCTTGAGGAATAGATTTTTCAAATTGGCTAGCATAGTTTTCGATAGGTTTAGCTAATTTATACTCCACATTTGGGAAAACCGGCGCATAAAAGTTAACGACTTT
>JAGRAA010000242.1 GCA_020435185.1 Bdellovibrionales bacterium
CCATTCAATCCATTGAAGCTTACCCTTCTCCAATATTAAACAATGTCACTTTAATTAAGTTTGAGGCTGATGCCGATTCTCAAGAAAACTCCTTAAGTTGTAACGACTCTTCTAATAATGAAAGAATCAAAGACTTAAATAAAGACAAGCAATTTTTTGTCACTCTAGATTATACCGGAATTGGACATAGCACTTGTCAAATTACTTTATATAATAAAAACTATGAAAAAATATTTTCAGCAGACTCAACAAAAGCGACACCATGATAAACAGATTTTCTATTTTTCTCTTAGCTTTTCTTCTTTTTGGAACCGTTCATGCCGCCGAAGTATACACTTTTGTAGATCAGCATTGTAAAATAGAAACGGGCTTCATCATTGATACTGATGAAGACAGAGTACAACTCTTAAATTTAGACGGAAAAAGTTCATTCATAGATAAAGATTCTGTTCGATTTGTTTTGTCTTATGACATCTTAGAGAATCCTATTGCCCGACTTTATCCTTCCGAACAATTAAATAGAAACTTAAGAAAAATATATGTCGACCAATCAGACAAACCCATATTCAGTGGCTGGCCAATAAAAATCATCGAAGATTTAGTCATATTTTATGATACCAATGGGAATATTCAAGTTATTGAAATGTCGAAAATCACTAAGGTAGAAGATGATATTCGAGGTTTCTCTTCTCGACCAATGGTAGCGAAAAACCATTACTTTTCCCCTGGTGATGTAAGCTCATGTTCGAACTTCAAGAAAAAAACAAAAAAATCCGAACTCATTTATCCCACTCGCATTTATGGTGACCAAATACAAATAGAAGAATTTTTATCTAACTTTCAATCCAATTTTATAAAATTTAGAAGTTATCAAGAGCGAACTCATCTTTATGCCAAACCAATTCTATTCCCTAAAAGTACTCGACTAGGGATAAATATGAATAACCAAAGACTAGAAACCCCTTATAATGTCATGCCTATATATGTTCAATGGGGAAGCGGTGAAGCCTATCGATTTCAAAGCTTCTATCAAATTGGCGGCGTAGCTCCTGAAATATTACCCTCTGTAGAACCCCAATCTTTAATTCGATCAGATTTGAAGAGTCATATCTTTCATGGATCCTTTATAGGGAATATCTCGGCTCTTCCTGCCGGAACTGAATTTTTTTCTGCCAATGGCACTGGCTTTTATCCTCTTTCTAAAGAACAGGTCAAAAAAGTATTCACAGGAACAAGCCTTAACTATCTTGCTCTCATGGGTATTGATTGGAGAAAATGGTCTTTATCCGTTGCTAACTACTATCCTATTCAAGTGATTCAGGTACAAAATGAGTTTAGAGAAATTTTTGCCACCTCTTCAACCCCACTATTTCGATTGATGTACACACAAAAGAACTTTAGATTAAGAGGAATTTTCGCTCAATCTAATTACGGAGCATCTTCTAATGTCAACGACACACAAATAGCTATTGATAATGAACAATCCGTGGTGGGTATCATCAGCTCCTATGATCTAAAAAATTTAATGATAAGAGGTGGTATCGATATTGATGTTAGTGATGACATCAGAGTCTCGTTCGATCAAATTTTTACCAGAGGAGAATATTCTGAAACCAAGTTTTCTTCTTCTAACAACTACATGGACTTTCAAAACAATATTTCACAATTTAAAATTGAACATCACTTTGGCGAGTACGTAAACATGTTTGGCACTCTTACGTACTTCAACTTAAAGCAAGACTATAAATTTGAATCCAACTCAGGTAGCGATATCACCAACCAGTTTGTAGTAGGAGGTTCCTTTGAATTTATTTTCTAATCTCCTCTTATTGCTTCTGTTATTTTCTTCATCAAGCCTGTGGGCTATCAACGTAAAATCCGTATACATCTCTGCCTGCAAAAGAGAGGTTGGCGTTATTGTCGGAGTTAACAATCACGATATTCATCTTCTTAACGTCGATGGAAATGTTAAAACAATCCCTAGGCACAATGTCATTTTCTTAGCCGATTACCCTATGGATATCTTGCCCGTAAGAAGCTCTGTGGATTTATCATCTATCAAACAAGTTCAAGTATACACAAGAATTAATAATCGAATTGTTCCGCTAGTAAAAGGTTGGCCGATTGGTTTTTCTAAAGAAAAGATCTCTTTTTTAAATAAAAACGGAAAAGAGATTGTTATTGATCGCCGAAATATTTGGGAAGTTCAATATAGCAAAATTTCAAAACCATTGAGATTCAAAACTTCTGAGACGAATTTTAACTTTATCCCTCCATATTCATTCAGAGAATGCGTAGATAGATATAACATTAAAAAATCTAGAGACATTTATCCTCAGCAAGTTTTGGCAAATCCAGTGGTTATTAAACGAGAACTCGATGTTCTTCAAGCTGGACACAAACAAATTGAAAGATATAACCGTGAACAAGATTTTTACCCTGTTCCGATTATTTATCATACAGAAACATCCATAGGAATTTGGCACAATATCGGATCCAAGCATGGCTCTTCAGAAAAGCGACCAAATAACTTTTTACCATTTATCAAAGATTCTTATATGGCCGATGTTTTTGACTACCAACATCAGTTCATAAGTGGCTCTCACCCCATGCATTTTTCTGTGCATGAAGAGTCTCAAGTTCAAGCTTACTATAATTTTAAGGACTCCTACTTTCATTTTACAGCGATGATAGATCCTAATCTTATTCTCATCGGAAAAAACTACCAATGGCAAGAATCAGACTTTACAGAAATTGACGATAGACTCAATGACACCAACTACTTTGAAATGGGGTTCGACTTTGGTCAACTCTCTTTTGGAATGGCCAGCAATGGTCTGAGCTTGGGAGTTTATGATGGTAATCTATTTGACCATATACAAATTCCGGTGAGCGGCCTAGTGGCTTATTATCAAAACCATCTGTTTAAAATTGAAGCTAGCTTTAAAAGTGGATCAAGTAACGAAACATCATCCAACTCGGTAGTTTCTCGAGGAACAGAGCTTTTGGTTTCTCGAGCCAATATTTACTTTAACTTTATAAGACGATTTGATCTTTCTTACAGCCTCATTCATCGCAAATTAAAATTCAATGATTTACTCAATTACAGTAGTCAATCTTTGGTAAACGCCTTCTATCTCGACTATTCATTCAATGATAAGTATAAGTTAGGAGGAATGATTTCCATAGAAGGGCAGAAAATTTCTTCTTACTCAGACAAAGATAACCTCATCCCTAAAATGGGATTGTATATGTCTTTGTCTTTTTAGTTTAAATAAAAAAGATACAAAAGGTACGGACACACTTTGGTGTCCGTAATGCGTTATCAAAATAATGCACCATGGACACCAAAGTGTGTCGCCGTACCTTTTAGTACCATTTGCTTTTTAAAATACTTCTTTAATATCCTTTAAATCCAACGGAATTTCATCTGCAGAAGGAACCCAGTTCTCGGGCTGACCTAAAACTTCGACGGCCTCTTTGCTGGTAAACTCTTGATCCTGAGCGACCATAACAGAAGTACTCTTAATATTATTCACCACCTTCTTCTCGATAGGTTCTACGATAAGTGGTTTGATTTGCTCAGGAACCTCTTCTGCCACTTGCTCTGGCACTTGGATTTGACCATTTTCATCCACCGTCACTTCTTGCATTTTTTCTTTTTTCACAATTTTTGGTCGAGCGACCTGAACATTTTCAACCTTGACCTGCTGACCCTTTTCTACCAATACTTTTTGACCCGTCCCTTGCTGCTCCACCTCTACAGAACCTTTAAGTGTTGCCTGCTCAGTGATATGTCGATTTGGATTGTAACTCACGTAAAAATCAGTCCCTCTCACTCCCATTACAGCAGAGGGCGTCTTGATTAAAAATTTAGGCTTTTCTTCTTTTTTCACTTGTGATTCAACAAATGTTCGAACTCTTCCATAGGTTAAACTGAGTAAACTTTGATCATTATTCTTCTTGGCGTACTCTAAAATAGAAATTCTACTATGCGGCCCTAAAGTCAATATGGCTTTATTAATAAATCTCACCTTTGCACGACTTGCTCTTCCCGTAACCAATACATCAGAACAATCTAACTTCTCTTTTTGCTTAGCTTTGATAGCATAACGAATGTTCGATCCAGCGGACTTCAACCGAAGTAAATCCAATTGCCCTTTTAGGCTTATGACTTTTCCACACTCTGCCGAAAAAGCCTTTTCAGCAGGAAGAACAAACAAAAGCAAACTTGCCACTGTTATTAATTGTCGCATCATTACTCTATTCTCCATTATTTACTTTATACTCTAAAAACGAACTGTTATATCATTTCTATGAAACAACAAAAACCCCTCTCTCTTCATTATAAAGAACTCGAATCCCTTGTAAACCAACGCTTAGTTTTTTTAGACGGTGCCATGGGCACTATGATACAGCGTTACAAACTCACAGAAGAAGATTATCGTGGAGAGCTCTTTAAAGATCATCACAAAGATCTCAAAGGCAATAACGATCTACTGAGTCTCACTCGTCCGGATATAATTAAAGAAATCCACCGTCAGTATTACGATGCCGGCAGTGATATTGTAGAGACCAATACCTTTTCTGCCACCTCAATAGGCCAAAAAGACTATGATCTGCCTTCGGTGGCCTACGACCTTAACGTGGCCTCTGCCAAAATAGCTAAAGAAGTAGCCAACGATATCATGCTGAAAGACTCAAAAAGAAAGTGTTTTGTTGCTGGATCCTTAGGACCTACTAATGTCACCGCCTCCCTCTCTCCTGATGTGAATGATCCTGGATATAGAGCCGTCACTTTCGATCAACTCGTTGATGCTTACTATGAACAAACCAAAGGGCTTATAGATGGAGGGGTAGACTTACTCATCGTAGAAACTATCTTTGACACTCTTAATGCGAAAGCTTGCCTGTTTGCCATTGAAAAATTTTTTGATCAACACCATGAACGTCTTCCCGTAATGATTTCAGTAACAATCACCGATGCCTCTGGCCGAACTCTTTCTGGTCAAACCATTGCAGCATTTTGGCACTCTGTGCGTCACGCAAAGCCCTTTAGCGTAGGAATAAACTGTGCCTTAGGGGCAAAAGAAATGCGTCCTTACATCGAAGAGCTCTCACAAATCGCGGATTGCTATATTAGTTGTTACCCGAATGCAGGACTTCCCAACCCCTTGAGTGATACTGGCTATGATGAGCTTCCGCAAGACACAGCTGAGTTTTTAACAGACTTTGCAGAAAGCAAATTCATAAATCTCGTAGGAGGGTGTTGTGGAACAACTCCCGATCACATTCAGGCCATTTATAATCACTTAAAAAACA
>JAGRAA010000243.1:0-1527 GCA_020435185.1 Bdellovibrionales bacterium
CGGTTTTATAAGATTTCTTTTCATCTGGCTAGTGCATAAAAATTACACCCCCATTTGATCTGATGACCCAGGTAACATGAATTTAAAAAAAAACCATGACCCTGATGCGATTGTCCGATATGACCTCGCTGCAGGGGTGTTTTTAAGGTTAAATGGGTTGCTTTTGGATGGCGGGGAGAAAATGCATAAATTTACATTGAAGATCTGTTTATCTATTTTATCTATCTTATTTTTTTTCTTTTCGAGTCCTGGATTTGCTTTTTCTATTTCAGACTTTCTTCCAGAATATTATCAAAATAGCGAAACCTACCAAGTCAATCAACAACGCTTAGATTTGGCGAAGAGTCGCTATCAAAAAAATTCAGATCAAAATTTTATCGAAGTTTCGTTGTCTCCCTTTGCAAAACAGTCAAAATATACTCTTGTGACCGAGTATCCCACAGAAGTTCAAAAGTCTTTGTTAGGATCTTTGACCCAGCAAACAGGGGTGGGATTGCAGTGGGGATTACAGTGGACCAAAGATTTAGGATCAGAAGATCTTTTGTCGAGCAGTTATATTGAAAATGGTCTCAGTATATTTATCAATCAGAGCTTACTTAAAAACTCATTTGGTAAAGCCTCTCTTTCTGAATTAAACAAAGTAAAAGAAGAGCTCCGACAAGATCAATTGGTTTTTTTGCAGAATCAATATCAGGTTTGCCAATCGGGTTTAGAGCTATATATTGATACTTATACTCTTCAACAGAAAAATATTGTTCTTAAAGAATCCTTAGAAACGAGTAAAAGGGCTTTTAATATTGCGAAAAATCACTTTTCTAAAAGATTAATAAATAAACTCAATTTTTTATCCGCAAAGAATGACTCTTTTAAATCCGAAGAGCTTCAACTGAACTCTCAATCAGAATTTGATCAGAAATTAAAAAAGGTATTTCAGTCCACGGGTTCATTGAAAGATATCGTTTTTGATAGCCCAAAATCTTTGTTTCAAGGTATTGAGATCAAAGAACTTCCTGTAGCGCAAGGATTTAGTTCACAAATAGAATCCATTGGAGTCGAAATAGCTCGACAAAATTATGCTCAAGTGAAGTCAGAAAATAAAGATACTCTTGATTTAAAAATAGAAGTTGGTGATGAAAAGGGAAAGTATTTTTCTTCTCCTAATTTATACTCCTATCAAGATCAATTTGCGAAGGTCTCCCTCACCTGGAAAACCGATTTCTTTAAATCCCGTGAAGAAAGTGTAAAACAATCGCTCTTGGCCAAAAATATTGCCCTTTTGAAGAAGAAAATGAGTGAAGAGGATATTTCGGTTCAGCAACACCAAGACCTACTCGCCTTAGAGGAATTAAAAAATAGAATTAGTTTGTCTGACAAACGGCTTTTGTCGCTAAAAGAGCAAAGTGATGAAGCTCTAAGAATTTTGCGTGTGGGTCAATTAGAATTTATAGATTATCTACGTTATAGAGACGAGTATCAAAATGAATATATTAAAAATTTAGATTTGTATTCAAGGTATTGGAAGAAGCT
>JAGRAA010000243.1:1575-7401 GCA_020435185.1 Bdellovibrionales bacterium
CAGGTGAATAAAATCATTCGGTATTTTGTTGAAAATAGTTTTGTTGTTAATTTGATTACATTGTTTGTTTTACTTTTGGGTATTGTTTCGGTGATGACCATGAAGCGAGACCTAATCCCTCCCTTTGAGTTTAAGGCAGTGATGGTGTCGGCATACCTTCCTGGCGCAAGCAGCGAAGAGGTCGAAAAATTTGTCACTTTTCCCTTAGAAGAAGGGTTAAGAGAGCTCGTCGGTGTAGAGCAAATTACTTCAACAACAAATAATGGCTCTGTGGAAATTCAAATTTATTATCAGTCTAATACAAAAGATATGAATGAAGCCACAGAAGATGTAAGAAGTGTAGTGCAGAGTTTAAGAGCAGAGCTTCCTCAAAATGTAGAGTCGATTACAGTTCAACAGGACAAGGTGACAAGTACATTCTTGATGTACCTTTCTTTAGAAAACTTTAACTTGTCTAATTTGCATCATAGAATGCTTATTCGAAAATTTAAAGATCAAGTCTTACAAATAAAGGGTGTTTCTAATATTTGGGATACATCAAGAAAGCGAGATATATATGTGCAGTTCGATCCCATCAAGTTGCGTCAGTATCATCTTTCAACGACTGAAATAAGACAAAAGCTCCTTGAGTATTTAACCTATAGCCCGGTTGGGCAAATTACTTCGAACGAAGACACCTTCAGTGTGGAGCTCTCAAAGTTTAATGAGAATCTTGAATCATTAAGAAGGTTTCCTGTGGCTATGAACTCTACAGGACAAAACTTGACTCTCGGTCAAGTCGCTGATGTGGACTTTAAATTAGAGAAGCAAACTCGATTGGATTTAGTAAATGGAGAAGAGAGTGTTTTGATTTGGCTTCGAAAAGGGATGGAGGCCGACACCATTGATATTAAAGACAAGGTCGAGAAAGTCATAAATGATTTTAATGACGAATTAAAAAATAGATCTGAAACCTCTGCTTTGAAAATCAATATTCTTTATGATGGACCTCACTTTATTCAGCAGCAACTCGATGTATTAAAGAAAAACGGGATTGTCGGGTTAATTCTGGTTTTATGTGTTTTAATCCTGTTTTTAAATTCAAGAATTGCACTCATGACTGCTTTGGGAATTCCTGTGGCATACTTTGGTGCTTTTGCTGTACTTTCTGTATTAGGGATTTCTATCGATTTAATTTCGATTATAGGGTTGATTTTAGTTCTAGGAATGCTTGTGGATGATGCCATTATTGTTTCTGAGCGTTATTCTGAAAATCTAGAAAAAGGTTTAACTCCTAAAGATGCAGCCTTTCAGGCCGCTAAGTCTTTGATGGTGCCAGTGACCGGGACGGTTTTAACAACGGCAGTCGCCTTTGCTCCTATTTTATTTTTAAGTTCAGAAATGGCTATAGTGCTATTTGCTGTTCCTATTGTGATCATATCGACTTTGACTTTTAGTTGGTTTGAAAGTTTTTTTATTCTTCCTAATCATCTGTATCATTTTGTGAAAAGACCTCCTAACCCTAAAGCTACCTATTATTTTAATAAAATTAAAGACCTGTATTCTAGAATGCTTTATAGAACGCTTAAGTGGAGATACGCGATCATTTTATTGGTGACGGCTTTATTGGGAGTTTCTGGGTATATTGGATTAACAAAAGTTGAGCATAATTTTAACTTGAGTGTAAATTCTGAACAGGTTAGTGTTTTTGCGGTGCTCAAGCAAAGTTCCTCTTTGCAGCACAGTTTAGAAATAATAAAACCTATTCAAGATCATTTGATGAGTTATCAGAAAGATCAAATCGAGAATGTAACGACAAACATTGGTAATGTGTGGATGAACGGAAGAGTTCAAACCGGTTATCGGTATGTAAAAATTAGGGTGTATTTAAACCGGAATAATATTTATCCCTCACAGCTTAGGGATCAACTGCTTGTTAAGGTCAATCAATTTTTAGAGAAGTTTCCTAAAGAAGAGTTTGAAGAGTTATACGCAGAAGGAGAGCGTCAAGCGAATGAGCAGGAAAAAGCACAAATGGTAAGTGTTCGAATTATGGGAAGCGAAGAAGTAGACTTTGCAACAATAGAAAAGGATATTGAAGCTTTGGCTTTAAAGCAGTCTGCCATTCAATCCTTGGTTAAAAATAATGACCAATATCAAAAATCTTGGGAATTTGCCCCAGACAACAAAAAGTTAGTTCAATACGGAGTGAGTAGTTCTCAGGTCGCTCAACAGATAAGGGGAGTTTTTGTACCGAACAAACTCTTAGAAACAAGATTTCAAGGAGAGAAAATAAAAGTTTATACGAATATCCAACATAATGAGGATTTAAAATTAGAGAAATTGGCTCATTTTGAAGTGCATTCCTCGATTGGGACTTCTGTTCCATTGGCCTTTTTGGGGAAATGGAGAGAGAAGCAAAGTCTTGATAAGATCATGCATAGGGACGGAAGTAGAAATTTAACTTTAGATTTTAAGTTTGATAGCCAAAAATACAATGCCACCGTGGCGAAATCGCAACTTCGAGAATCGGTAGCTGAAATTTCAAAGAAATATCCAAGCTATAAAATTGAGGTTATAGATGCCAGTGATCAAGAGACGAAAAGCCGAGTGTGGGCGATTAAAGTTGCCGTCATTTGTATATCGTTAGTTTTGTTGGTGTTAGCCTTTATTTTAGGCTCGCTCACCCAGCCTCTGCTTGTGGGAATGCCCATTCCTACGGGCATTGTAGGGATTGTCTGGGCCCTTTATCTCCATGATTTGCCAATGGGTGTTATGGCCTTAATAGGACTTTTAGGGACGGTAGGAGTGAGTGTAAATGCTTCACTCATCATGGTGGATGAAATTAATAAAAGAGCGTCATTAGCGGGATACACTGATCGAAAAGTGATTGTTGAAGGAGCTGTGAGCCGATTTAGGGCTATATTTTTGACCACAGTAACCACATTAGGAGGAGTCATCCCTATGGCTTATGCTTTTGGGGGAGAGTCGGGGTTTACGCAGCCTTTAGCCTTTTCTATGGGATGGGGATTAAGCTTTGCAACTCTATTAACATTGTTTGTTTTGCCAGCTCTTTTAGAAATTAGGTTGGATTTCATGTCTCTCTTGGGTAAGATGAAGCCTTTTAAGCTTAAAGGTGATTATGTTGAAAATGGGACCCGGACCACATCAGAAAAACCACATCCAAAAGAAGGCGATGGAGATTCTGCCGATGGACCAAGCTCGCCGTTATAAGGCCTTTGATGAAGAGTTTTATCAACAGCATTTGAGTAGAGTCAGTCGTAGTTTTTCTTTTTGCATTGATCAATTAGGTGGCCCAGAAAAAGTTTATGTAGGTGCAAGCTATTTAATATGTCGAATTCTAGACACAGTAGAGGACACGCACTGGGAAAATACAGATCAGCAAAATATGGTTTTTAATGGCTTTGAGAGTTTTTTTAATCAGCCTCCTTCGTCAGTCTTTGTCCAAGAATGGTTAAGTCTTTTTCAACAGGATCTGGTTAAGCCTGAAGAATGGAAGTTGTTAGAAGACGTAGCTCAGGTATTTTTTGACTTTCATCAGTTTCCAGATGAAATAAAGCAAAATATCCAGCAACAGGTGTTAACGATGGCTCATGGGATGCGTTTTTTCAGTGAGAAAAAAGTAGAAGGCCAAGTGTGTTTAAGATCTTTAAAAGAGGTCAACCAATACTGCTTCTATGTTGCGGGTGTTGTGGGAGAGTTATTGACCAAAATATTTTCGTTAAAGTATTCTCAGTGGCGTCTCACGAGTTATTTGAATGCTTTTCATTTTGGTTTATTTCTGCAAAAAGTTAATCTTTTAAAGGATCAGCTTGTCGATGAAAACGAAGGAAGAAATTTAGTTCCAGATCGAAGCCAAGTTTATAAGAGTATAAAGGCTAATGCTTTAGGTTCATTTAGATACTTAGAATCGATTCCTCTGGAGTTGAAAAACTACCGGCTTTTTTGCGCTTGGTCCTTGTTTATAGGACTCCAGAGTTTGCCGGTGATTCAAGAGGGTTTTAAGAAAAATGTAGTCAAAAAGTTATCGCGAACGAAAACTCTTATTTTGGTGCAAAGGATTAAATCTAGCATTAGCCATCCTACTGAAATTAAAGCTTTATTTGATCAACTTTTGGATTCTACGAATTTAGGGGATATTGAGGTCTCACCTGTTGAAGTTGTGAGTGACCACCGTGAAATCCTTAAAATGCCTTATTATTCTGGCGACCTTACAAGAAATGAATTGGTACAGTTAGGAGTTTTTTAACCAGCTGTTTAAGAAGATTAAGCAATTTTATGCATCTGAGGGTCAGATATGATTTCTTTTAAAGCTGAAAAGGCTTCTTTGTTAAACGGAAGTCCCATGGTTTGCTCTATGTAAAGAATGGCCTCGCGAGGAGATTTTGGTTGAGGATGGTTGACGTTCGGAATAACGAGCTTTACAAAGGCATCCGCTAAGGCGACCACACGGGCTAGAGGGTGCATTTTTACGTCTCTTATCCTTCTTGGGTAACCTTGCCCTATAGCATTTTCTTGGTGCTCATAAATGATAGAAACGACGTCGTCGGGAACGACGCCTAAGCTTAAGGCCATCTCCATTCCTTTATAAGGATGAGTTTCGTAAATTTTTATTTCTTCGCTGGACATTTCGGAAAGAGGCTTTAGAAGTAAATCTTCAGGTAAAGCTTTTAATCCAATATCGTGGAGCATGCCTCCTAATGCTAGTTTTTCCATGGTGAGTTTGTTGGTCCATCCCATGCGTTGCCCAATCAATACGCTGAGTGCGCTTACCGCTAGTGAGTGTTTGACTAAGGCGTCAGAGAGGGTGTTTAGAGATTCAATAAGTTTATATAGATTTGAATTTTGCTCAGTAAGAGCTACTGTCGCTTCAGTGACTTCTTTGGCTCGTTGAAAGCCTTCTTGAGTAAATCCGAGATGTTCGAGTTCGTTAAAAACCAAATGTGCGGCGGCCGAGACGAAGTACATTTTGTGCGTGGCATTCAGTTGTTTTTTTTCGACGGCTATTCCTGCAATAATCACATTATGCTTGGACATAGTTGCAAATTGATCTTTGGGCACCCATAAATAGTCTATTCGTTTATTTTGGTAATTCATGAGTTGAGAAGAGTCTGTTTTTGTTCCTCTTTTAACAAGAAGAACAAATTTATCATCCCCCAATTTAACATATAGATCGACGGGAGCTTTTAATGCGGTTATGAAATTCTCAATAGGGAAGGGGATATACTCCCTTTCTTTTTGCCGTGATCTTCGTGACATAGCCTTACTATCGGTAAAAAAACTAAAAGTATTCAGTATTTTTTGACAGTTACTGGCCAAAATAAAGAATTTGGTGTAGTTTTTGTCTCTTATTGAAAATGTATAAATAGGATGACTTATGTTTGAAAACTTATCGAATAAACTCTTATCTAGCCTAAAGTCCATTAGAGGGCAGGGTAAAATAACAGAGAAGAACATTGAAGAGACTTTAAAAGAGATTCGTTTGAGTTTATTAGAGGCGGACGTCAATTTTAAAGTGGTGAAGAATTTTATTCAAAAAGTAAAAGAGAAGGCCTTAGGGAAAGAAGTCCTAGAAAGTCTTTCTGCCGGGCAGCAACTAGTTAAAATTGTTCATGATGAGTTGGTCAATCTTTTAGGGGGAGAGGCTGAGGATTTAATTGTTCGAGGCAAGCCGGGGGTTATTTTTTTAGTGGGTTTGCAAGGAACAGGAAAGACGACTTCTGCGGCAAAATTAGCTCTTTATATCAGAAAAAAATATGGAAAGCGGCCAGGTTTAATCCCCGTTGATGTTTATCGTCCAGCGGCTATCGATCAGCTGACTCAATT
>JAGRAA010000244.1 GCA_020435185.1 Bdellovibrionales bacterium
CATCCTCTCTGCTCCACATCAACTTTACCGGCCTTTTTAATTTTTTAGAAACTTCTACAGCTTCAAGGTTGTAATCTAAGGTAGATCTTCGTCCAAACCCTCCTCCTAAGAATTTGGTGGTATGAACAAAAACCTTTTCTCTGGGTAAGCCCACTAAAGCCGCTGAAGCATTTCTTACTAGTGTGGGCCCCTGATTCGGAGAATAGATGTCTAAACTGTCTCCTTGGTACCAAGCTACACAATTCATAGGTTCCATGGTGGCATGAGCTAGGTAAGGAAGATGATATTCGGCTTCCACAGTTTTGCCAGACTGAAAGACTTTTTCAAGGTCTCCTTCCTCAACCACCTTATCTCCTTTTTTCTGAGAGATATCTTTTTTATAGCGATCAAAAATTTCTTGAGAGGTAAGCTGAGCAGAACTTCCTGACTCCCATTCAATGTCTACTAAATCTCTAGTTTTAAGAGTTTGCCAATATTTTTCAAACACAATGGCAACTCCTGAGGCAATAGCAAAACAATCTACAAACCCTGGTTGGCTATTTAGTTTGTCATAATTAAAAGATTTTAATCGAGCCGTAAAATGAGGAGGCCTCAGAACTACAGCAACCACCATATTTTCTAACTTTTTATCTATTCCGTATTCAGCCTTACCTGTGGATTTTTCAAAGCTATCTACCATTGGCCGTTCTTTACCTAATATTTTAAAGTCTTTTTTATCTTTGAGAGGATAATTATTTATTTTTTGAACTTCGGCCCACTCAATAAGATCACCGTATGGAATTAATATCTTTGATGTTTTGATGTGGCCTTTTTCTGCCTTTAGAGATTCTACAGGCTCTCCAGTCTTTGCCGCTGCAGCGTAGAGCATGGTTGCCTTTAAAAAAGCTCCGGCCTCTCTGATTGTAAGAAATCTATCGCTTGTAGAGGTGCTTCCTCCTGTGATTTGAACCCCCATTCCTGTGTTGTACGCAGGGTCTACTTTTGCTGGAACGATTTGAATTCTCTCTAAGGGAATTTCTGCTTCCTCAGCGAAAAGGGAAGAAAATAGAGTCGTAGTTCCCTGTCCCATATCGGTCTTGTCCATCACTAAAGAAAACTGACCATCTTTGGTGATTTCAAAGTAATGAGTGCTAAAGATCATATCTCCGGATTGGGTATCCGCACACTTATACTTTGAGGTACAAGAAATAACTGGGATACTTAATGCTAAAACGCCCGTACCTTGAAGGCCTTTTATAATAAATTGTCGACGACTAATGCTCATCTTTTAGCCTCCCAATTTCTTTTGCAGTTTCGATCAAGCTTTTCTTGAGGGCATCGTAACTTCCGCATCGGCAAATGTTTCCGTTCATTCCAGCAATCAGGTCTGATTTAGTGAGAGTCTTGCTTTCATTGAGCAAAGATAGAGCCTGCATGATTTGACCACTTTGACAATAACCACATTGCGGAACGCTATTTTGTATCCAGTGCTTTTGAAGAGGATGAAGTTTGTTTTGAAATACAGATTCAATGGTGTGAACTTTTTTATTTTGAGCAGAAACAACAGGGAGAGAACAACTTCTCACGGCTTTGCCCTCTAAATGAACGGTGCAAGCTCCGCAAAGACCTTTTCCGCATCCGAACTTGGTTCCGTTTAAGTTTAATTCTTCTCTCAAGACCCACAATAAGGGGGTGTCCTCGGGCACGAAAACTTCTACCTCTTGCCCATTTACATTTATTTTCATAGCTGATCCTCAAAATGTTAAAAAATGTTTCTATAATATAAATTTAACGAGAATCCCTTGGGGAGTGAAGCGTTTGCTGAACGATTAATTCAATGCGCAGAGTTCTTTACCTAAACTTGATAAAGGCCTTCCTTTTGGTCGTACCTGAGAGCTTCTCACCCACTCCTCCGCGACACTTTGTAATACTTTTCGATGGCCTCCAGGAGTCATTGTGCATTTAAGTTCTCCCCTATCTATAGCTCTTCTTATGGTGTCTTTATGGCAGCCCATTTTTTTGGCGATTTGAATAGGGCTTAATAGAGGCTCATTCAGAGGGCGAGAGGGGACTAAATCTTCGCTAGGTAACGGGACAGAGAGATGCTTTTTAATCATTTCTTCTTTTTTAAGCTCGCCCTTTTGCCAAGCCTTTAAAACGGCGATTCCTAGCATCTGAAAATAATGCGGCTTTTGCGAAGGGGATAATTTTTGAATAATAGGCAGCTCTGAATAAGAAAGGTTCAAATCTGGGCTATATATCACCAATTTGTCGACCTGGCGCTTAATTATAAACGGATACTCTTGAATACTTAATAATTTTGCCGATAAATCCATAAATCTGCCTATTTAAATTGTTCACATATAAATAGTCGCAAAAGTCGCATTTTATTCAAGTTTTATTTGAATTTTCTGACGCTTAAAATCATATAAAAATAATGTATGATTAGAAACCTATTCATATATTGAATAAAATTGATAAAATCACTCGATGAAAAAGGTTAAAAAAAGGGGCAAAATACCCCCTTTTAGACGATGAAATCGCGTGCTTTTTAGATGATGTTTTTTAGGGATGCTGGGCTCGTATGCAAAGTCTATAAATTAAGCCCATAAGAAGCCCACATATAAAATCTTTGTTTTATTATCTTTCTATCACCTAATGACAATCCAAATGGAGAAAACTCCATTTGCATGAAGTTATATTCAACCCTAACCTTTTGGAGTGCCGTTAATTCCATCTAAATTTGTGGTGATTTCCGTTGGTCTCCATGCCGTGATCTTATTCGTTATTTCGCTACAATTTTCTACTGAAGAATTTACTAAGACTAGGGCGTGTACTCATTTGACT
>JAGRAA010000245.1 GCA_020435185.1 Bdellovibrionales bacterium
ATAAAAATTATTATTATGATTTTAGCTATGATTCCGGTAACTTTGTGGCTTAAAAAAATGTTTGAAAAGCTAGAATGTAAAGAGAGCAAAACCAGTTCTTTAAAGAGCGAGTCTGAAGAATCTGTTAAGGATGATAAAAATTAACGGATTCTATTTAAAATGTTGACGTCTATAGGTTCTTGATGGCTTTGTTTGGTCAAGGGTAGCTTTATTGTACCTTACACATATAAAAAACGATTTTACTTATTCGTTTGAAAAGATTTTAAAAAGCTAATGTCTTGGCCGTATCCGCCTTTTAAAAGCTTCATGTTGTCAGCAAGACCAGTGACATTATTAACTTCTTCGACGTCCGGGAAATGCTCTTTAATCTCTTCTGTTCTTTCGGCGACTTCGTCACCGGTAAGAACTATATAGAAAGTGTTGTAGTCCGAATGGTCTAAATTATCAACTAAGCCACCGCCAAGAGATTTAACGACCCAAGGTACTGTGTTGCTGTGGCCTGCAACGATGACTGTATCACCAGCATTTTTTTCGCGAATGGTCTGAGCTAAGAGATCTGGTTCGCGAGCTCCAATTACATTGATCTCACTATTGAGTCTTTCGGCAATTTGAACAACAGTCCGTTGTGTTCTCTGGTATTCAGAGGAAAAAACAGCTTTAACATCAAGACTTTTAGCGAGTTCATTTAAGAGCGATGCTCTACGCTCGCCTTTTGGTGATAAGCCGGGATCTCGATTTTCTGGATCACTATAATCGGTTTCAGCATGGCGAACCACCATAACTGAAGTGACATTGGCCTTAGCAACAGTAATAAAATTTAAAGAAATCAGAATTGCAAACATTGATTTGATCATGGGCTCGTTCCTTCGTGCTCATCGAGGTTGTTTCTACAGTCTACTTCTGGAAGAGTATGTTGTCTAACTGATGTTTATCATTACCGGACTGGAGTTTTTTATAGCGGTAATGAAATCAAATACTTTTTTGAGTTAAAGTGTGCCGAGTGACACGAATTCTTTTTACAACTTAAATAAATACTGTTTTAGAATCGTATTTAGTTGTCAATAAATTTCTACCCACGGTTTTCTCCATTCTGGTGCAGGGTAAGGTTCTGCCCAGTATTCTTCAATTGTAGAAATTTTTCCCTCAACAATTTCAAAATAAGAAGTAGCGTATGTTTTCTGGCCAGTGTCAGCTTCAATCCAAACAGTCGTAATTACTACATGTTCTAGTTCATGGATTTTAAGAATTTCAATTTTATGATTTCCAGGATAGTTCCGATTCACATCAACGCAATTTTTCGAGCCAATCATTTTTTCTCTAGATTGAGGCCATGTCACGATCACTTCATTGCTAAGTAATGATTGTGCCTCATCCCACTGTTGTTCGCTAAATAGTTGCCAAAATTTTTGAACTAATTCTGTGTTTTTCATTTACTTTTTAAGTCCTCAAATATTCATATAAGTTAAGGCGGTTATAAAAACTAGTCGTTTTTGGCAGGCTTGAGGACATATTCTGCATGTTGGTTGAAATGGTCAGATCGTGCCTGAAGAAACCGGATGCCTTTGATCTGCCAGTCAGGCACTCTCCACTGAATGGCACTTGATGCATGGGGCTGCAAGTTTATTTTACTTTTTTGTTCGTTGAGAAACTTGATAAGGCCTGCGAAATTTCACTTCTAAATTGAGTATGACAGGCGACACAATTATTCATTATTACCGTATGTCTTTTCATAATGCTTTTCATATCTTGTTTTCTTGCTAGTTCAACTATCTCCGCTGCGGAATCATGAACTTTCGAGTCAAAAGATTTAAATTTCACCATTCTTTCTTTAAGTGTTTTAACGACAATTGGAAGTTGAGTTTTTGGTTTAGGATGGTTTGCGATTTTTTGAGCTGCCGTTTCAAT
>JAGRAA010000246.1 GCA_020435185.1 Bdellovibrionales bacterium
TTAATGGAGAGCCACCGGGTTGAAGAGAGACCTTCATTAGACCATCAAACAATGTGTCTCCAGCAATGGGGCTTAATCCGTTGTTGTATTGATTTGAATGGAGAGAGTCACAATCTTTTGAATGATTATAGGCCTTCATGTTGTTTTTCATGAGATCTTCATCATCAGCAGAAAATCTCAGCATAGCCGTTTGAAGACTTCCGTATTCTTGATCATTAAATACCAAAGGAGTCATCTCTCCTGGCCTGTAAAGTTTAGCTTCAGAGTCTCCCACTTGAGAGATTATTAAAACAGGCAGGTGATTAGAGTTAAAGAGCTCACAGCGTTTTATATTTAGTTTTCCTGTGGGCTCATTAGGAGCTGGGACTTCGTTGATTTCGCAGCTCGGGGCGATAGTTCTATCTATTTGATTCAACAGACTTTGGTCTGCCGAATAAGCCTGAGAGAAATTAAAAGTAAGTGCGAAAAACGATATTAAAACTAAGCGCATATCTTAATTTAACTAAAATTTGTGTTTCTATAAAGGGGCCATGAATTTTAGGCAAATTATACAGACCTGTGTAGGGTATTTACGCAGTGATAATTGGTGAACCTTAATCTTCTCGCTGAAGATGCTTTAAAAACTCTGTTAATTTCAAAGATTCACCAAAGCTTAATTCGATTGTATGGATAATTGCTTATTCGATAGAGACTAATGTCCAGCCAGTAGCCGTTTTGGTTTAGACGCAAAATTTGGATCAAACAAATTGTATTTTCGTGTGAAAATTTAATTAAAAAAGGACAGCTAAATAAATCCCTTTAAAGATTCAGTATAATGAAAATGGAGAGTTGATGAACCTAAGTGCAAATCCCATAAATAGTTATGAAGACGACCTTATTGGAATGAGGCAGAAGGCACTGTTTATTCAAAGATTAATTGACGGGTGCAATGAGAATAGCTTGAGAATTGGATTGTTTGGAGAGTGGGGATCAGGAAAATCTTCACTTTTAAGGATAATCGAAGACGACAAAGATAATGAAGGGAAATACAAATTTATATGGTTTAACCCTTGGCTATACGCCTCTGAAGACGACTTGATTAATGGTTTCAGTATGGAATTATTTTTGAAGTTCGAAAAGGGAATTAAAGATGCTGTCGAGCAAAATAACGATCTGATAAACAAAGTAAAAAGAATTCGAAATATCTTTGATTTCAAAACCATGGGCAAAATAGGAGAAATTTTTAATAATAAAGACTTGGAGAAGCTGGGGGCCCTTGGACCAATAATTTCGATTTTCAAAAACTTGTTCAAAAACATAGCTTTGAATAAGATGAGAATAAAGGAATTAGTAAGCACCGAGACTAAAAAGACAGTAGTTGTTATTGAGGATTTAGATCGGTGCGACCATAAAATACTTCCATCATTTTTATTGTATATAAGAGAGCTTCTTGATATCAAAGGTGTAACAACAATCTTTGTTACGGAATACGAACAATTGTCAATTCTGCTTTCGGATGGAAACTCTAAATATAGTTTTTTAGAGAAAATCTATGATATCCCAGTATATCTAAACCATTCTAATAAAGATTTGGCAGTGAACTTTATAACCAAGTACGAATTCAATCCATTCTCAGCAACGCTTCTTGAAAAGAACAAAAAGTTGCTTCCTGTTAACCCAAGATTTTTAAAGAAATTTTGTAAACAACTCAGCCTAATTAATGACGAATATAGAAGATATGGAGAGGCCGAGTTAAGAGATGAGGCTTTGTTATTGATTCAGCTATTTAAGTTTAGATATCCGACACTATTCGAAACTTTTGTCCAGAATCCAAACTTTGTTGAAGAACTTTCGAAATCAAGGTCAAAGGACTTGTATAGCAACTATAGTAGAGATGAAGCGAGAGAGTTGGTTGTGAAAGCTGCACATGATAAGGTTTTTACGGAGATTAAGGTAGACGAATCAAATTTAAAGGATATTGAGCAGTTTTTGGACCATATCTGGAATAAAAGCAACGCTCTCCCTACACAAGACTTTTCAACGTATGGGCAGTTTTTGGAAGCGCCAGTGAAGTTCACTATTAAAGAGCTCAATGACTCTTTTTCAGCTAATTTTTTGAGCCTAAAAAGAGAAGATATAATAAAATTTAAAGAAGAAAAGAAATTAAGTGAATACGAACTTCTAGATATTGTACTTTATGTGAGAAAAGTAAATCTTGAAAAATATTTTAAGTCTGTAAATGTTGAATCTGGCATGAATCTGTTAAAGCATGTATTACATGCTGATACGCTAGTTCTCGACCTTTTTTCGATAGAACACAAATTCAATCTAAGTGAAAAAGCCTTTGGTTTGGTTTTGTATCAATTTCGTAGTTGGTTTCCTGTTGTCGAGGCAGGTGCAGATAGTAAAAATGAAGAGTTCAAGAAAATTTCAATTAAATTATCTGACATTGAGTTTAAAATTTTAGATTTGTTCTTTACTGGCTCTGGTGAAATTGACAAAGTTCTAATGTCGGCCAAGTCATCAATAGACCATCATCGTATGTTTAGGCATGAAAACGCATTTACGAAGTATTTGTGCAATAAATTGAATACTGGAGATTACGATTTAAAAGATTCGTTTGTCGACGAGGTATTAGAATCCAAATTAGAAAAATTTAATAGCGAAGAATATATGAGTTCATACTCTAGCATATTAGATGAAGATATGTTTGTACACTTTATAGATAAGTTCAAAAAGTTTAATGGCGAAGATAAAAACGACCTTTTATTTGTCTTCTTTGAAAACTGGTTGAATGGGAAAAGTTTGATTTTAAACTATTTCACGAATTTCTCAATTTTTATTAAAAAGTACAAGAAGCAGATATTTGAACTTTGGAACATGGTAGAGCATGAAAAATTAAATCCCTGGGCTCAAAAAAAATTGGTGGAAATCAAAAAGAGCCTAGACCAGTTATATCCTGAGCAGGATGAAAAGAGCTTAATTTAGGGCTGGTCGATATGCAGCTCTTTATTATTAGAGGGAATCAGGCGAATTCCCCAAATTTGGGTTTAGAATTCCAAAAAAATTATGCCTGTTTTTTAAAAACAGCATTTTCAAGCTTTTTAAGTCGAGCATCATAGCTAGAATCATCTAAAATGGCTTTTTCTAAAACTTCATTCATTAAGGTTTGATATCCAATGCCCATCTCATTAGCTTGAGATTTAAGTTTTTCGTAAATAGGGTAGTCGATCATGGTCGTGATGCGAACTTTTCCTTTTCGAATGTCCTTTAAAGAGTCTTCAGGAATTGAGACTTTCTTCTTAGTCACTTTCTTTTTGGATTTCTTTCCATTTTTCATTAAAAAACTCCTTATTTTCTTTAACAAATTTAGAGATCTTTTTAAGCGATTTTACGTCAAAATCACCAGGACCTAAAATGATTCCAGTTTCGATCTCAATAGAGGCCTCTGTTCCACCATATCTTGCGTGAACATGGGGTTTGCCATGGTCGTCGAAGTAAATATAAAAGGATATTCCATCTAAGGTGAAGATCTTTGGCATATGTATTAGTATACATATTCTTATGCATATTTGTCAAATTTTATTTCCGTTACATAAAATAAGTTATCAAATTGACAGTGAAATAAAGACTTCAGTGAAATAAAGACTTCACATTTATTTGGAGCGAGCGGAATCCGGAGCAGGAAAGTAGATCCAGAATATCTGGTGATTGGACTATGATGTAACCGAGTTCTTCGGTGGCCTCATTCTGAGGAAACTGCACCTTTCGATACGATTTGTTATGAGTAAGCGCGAGCCGCTTCTTCACAAGTCTCAGCATGAACATGAAAAGAATAAAAACTAATAAGTAAAGATAAAAGGATGCTAGTTTTAAAATGCATTAAAACCTCAATTTAAGAATGTTTTTATTTTTATCGAGAAAAAGACGTAAACTTTTAATAGTTTATAAAAAGTTTTAGACATTTCCTATTTATTGCGGTTAAGAGGATCAATATGAGACAGTTTTTTTGAAAAGACCCAAGATTAAGGATACAATCTCTTCATCTCATCAAGCTTTGATAACACATCTGTGTTATTTGAAATCACCACTGAGCCGTTGGCACACGTAGTTTGACACTGATAACGAGCTTGGAGGTTACCATTAACGTTTATGGCCATAAGCTCATATTCACCAAGACATTCATTTGTTCTTTCATCATATCGGCCATTACAAACAGTGCCAGGGCTTCCAGAGGATCTCTGAGTCGAATTAAAATACTCTAAAATATAGTTTTGATAAGAGGGCTTATAGTTATTGTACTTACATCCTCTTTCCATATACTTTGAGTAGTCTTGTTGAGCTTCTTTATCGATATGAAAGGCAAAAAATCGACAGTTATCTCCTTTAGAGTAATCGGCAGGGTTTTGATCAGAGATCTTCATGGCGCGATAGCCTCTATGAGGATATTTTTTGAAAATATCCTCTTTTAAGACTGCAATAGCCCAATCATTTTCTGGATTTTGGAGTCGTAAATTATTGCACTTCCCAGGGCCATCCGATCCAGCAACAAAGGACTTATCAAAATCAATTTCAATGGGTTTATCATTTGGATGATTGGCGCTATCAGGTAAAAAAAGGTGTTTCGAGCTGTTTTTAACTCCAGCCTTACTACATAAATGATGGGCTGTGACCAAAACAAGTCGTCCACTTAAAATCGTACAAGGCCCCCCGCCTTGATCATAGGGCCCACACCAACCTACAGCATTTCTCGCATTGTCTTCAGCTCTCGTAAGCTTTCCCTGCTTTTTTAACACATCTGTATTTAATCTTAATGGAGAGCCACCGGGTTGAAGTGAAACCGGTATAAAACCAAATTTATCAGGCCCCCCGATGGCGTTTAAGCGATTTGAATAAAGAGAAGACCCTTGAGAATCACACTTTTCAGATTCGTTATAGAGAGCCATATTGTTTTTTAAAACTTCACTCTCATCAGCAGTGTATCTAAGAAAAGCATCATGAATATCAGCTAGATTCCCTTCGGTGGGTACTAAGGGGAGCATATCTCCGGCCCGATAGTATTTGATTTCTCCATCTCCCACTTGAGAAACAGTGATGACGTGCTCGTTGTGAGAATTAAAGAGCTCACAACGTTTGATTTGGACTTTAGGATTGGTCCCAGGGATATCAGTGGCTTCACAACGGGGAGGGATCTCTTCATCGTACTGGTCAAACAATAGGGTTAAATCTGCAGAAAAAGCAGTGGATGAAATTAAAGAGAGAATACCAATAACATTGTAAACGAAGCCCATATCTTAATTTAACCAAGAATTTGCTTTCTATAAAGAGAAGCTCTCCTCTTAGCAAATTATACAGACCTGTGTAGAGTTGCTTTGCGGATTTTATTAAGGTAAATCTAAACTGAAATTTTGATTCAGTCGAGGAGTACCTATGCGAAAAAAGGTTTTTGTTTATATTCTATTTCTTTCAGCCTGGGGTTACGCTCAAGCAGAGGGTCGTATGGATACCTTTGGCCAGATTCAAGAGCTTTCAAAATATGTTAGCGCCGTAAATTGTGCTCCTGTGGATTTAAAAAATACTGACGTACTGGTCGTCGAAGGCAAGGAGTATTCTATTGATTCACTAGACTTAATCGCTCAGTCTACGGGTCTTAATGTTTCGAAACAAATGGTGAGAGAAATATTGATCTCCTTAGAAAGAGAAGGAGTTTTTGAGTCTTGTGAAAACCTATCGCGAACATTAAACGCCCAAGTGCGTTGCACGACTACTCAAGGGAGAGATCGGGATGAGAATAGATTGGGAAGCCGTTCTTTTGTTTCTTCAGACCCATTTCGAGAGGTAAGGCAGAGTGTGAATTATAAAACCGAAGATGATCCTCTGAATGAAGGGGTAGAGCGCAATTATGGAGGCGTTCAGCTCGGCATCAACGAAAGTAGTGAGTCTAAGACTTATCTTGAAGTCGGTGGAGAAGTTTCATATAAAAAATCAGAAAGGGCTGAGGTCTTTAAAGACCCATCTTCTCTTAAACCAAATACAGTAATCACTCTTGGCAATATTGGAAAAGACTATGGTTATTCTGTGGAGGTTATTCCCAATGGCGAAGGAAAAAATAAAGTCTATTTTAAATTTTTTAATAAAAGATTTTAGATCTATTTTTGGTCAGCGAATTGATTGAGCCAAATAAAAATTTGATTTAAAGCCAAGGCCCAATCCTTATTACTCGCAGATTTTAATGTTTCATAGGCGACTGCGCCTATTTTTTTTTCATTAAGAACGTCATTGAGAAGAGCTTGGTTTTGATCTCCTCCATATTCAATGAGG
>JAGRAA010000247.1 GCA_020435185.1 Bdellovibrionales bacterium
GCAAGGTGAATAGGGAACTGTTACCTTTTAAATTATCTCTACACCGCGACAGATTAGGTTTTTCAACCTCTCTGTTTGGGAGCCTAATCTCTTTAAATGCTCTGTCAATTTAGACTCTAATTGAGAATCCGACACTTTGTTGCTTTTAATAATTTCTAAAATTTCAAGGCTCAATAACCAATCCTCAGGAAAATAGTCTTTTACCTCTTTGGCCAAAATATTTAAGCTTACCACATCATCCTCTGTAATAGCACCCGACTCACGAAGAGACCTCACTTGAGAATACATTTCATTCAACTTTTCATTTTCAGTAGTTTGATTCGTTAAATGAGGTTTCACTCGAACGGCATATTGATGAGTCGCTCTAAGATACTGCCCTCTATCGGAGGCACCACCAAAAACCGACTCCACTCTAGCCCCACAGGCCATATCAAAAGGTCCCCATTCTGGGTTGAAATAAAGATGGGCACCATCACTGATTTTACAGTCCTCAAAGGTGAAGATAAGATTTTTACCATTTAATGAAGTTTTGTTTTTCAAAACTCCTTCAAGAACAACACCTGAAGTAAACTTCATACTCCCTTTACTTTCACCCTTAAACCCCAATTGATTGAGCTGACTCTCCGTTAAATCGCTAGCCTCCACTAGAAAGGGCTCGATGACCCCTAATGGAGTACCATACCCTTGGGAGTGATAATCTGCACCCTGACCCTCTATTTGATGATCCTTATACGACAACTGCGTCGGTCCACTAAACTGCAAGTATGATATACTCCCGTCCTTACCCATGATATATTTACTTAAACACCCGCTGATTTGAACACCCGTATCTAGTTCAACGGTGTTTACTGTCTCGGCTCTCATAGCCACTTTTAATGCGTATTCTCCTCCCCGTCGGTAAGCCATTTTTTCAGCCAATTGATCAATAACGTCCTCAAGCTCCTTAAAGTCTTCAGTATAAAAAAGCTGAGGTTGCGGTTTTGTAATATCATAATCTACATTCACACAATCTATTGTCAGAGGAATCTTACGTACATTCTGATCGAGAAGGCAATTGTAGCCTTCGCTGACCGAGGAAAGTAATCCAGCTCCATAAATAAGATACTGATCATCTTTTTTAAACAAACCATATTCAATAGACCACCAGCCTAATCGGCTCAGCATACTCGCTTCACTCACATACTGAACGCTCTCCACGGCCTTATCTAACCTTACCTGAGCCTTATCTATGTCTTGAGCAGAACTCTTAGGAGACTCCTTTACCTCAGAGAGATGCTTAATGGCTTCATAAACCTCTAAATCTTCTTTAGCAAAAATTGCTCGGCGGCTGATTTCACCAAATTTATGTAGGTAACTCGCATAATGAGGGTCAGCAATAATAGGAGCGTGTCCTGCTGCCTCATGAACTATATCTGGAGTAGGAGTATAATCAATATTTTCTAACTTTCTCATATCGCATGCGATGGGCATAATACTTAAAGACAAAAATTCTAAGAAAATAGACGGCGGGATAAAGCCCGTAACTGGAACTGCTCTCCAACCGAAACGCTCCAATTTTTTATCCATATCACTAATTCTAGGAATTTCTTCTATAGAAATCCCTGTTTCCATTAAACCATTTAAATACTTTTCATGGGCATGTTGCGAATAGTGCTGCTTTGAAAGCCTCATTATAAATCGCCAAGAGGCCTGATCAATAGGTGTATACAGGTCATAGTCTTGCGTGGCTACATATTGCTCTAAGTAATCTGGTATTTCTTTTATGGCATTGGTCATAATTTGCGAATCTTACCGTCTCCATTTTAAAAAATCCATGCTTTAATGGATTCTTATTTTTATGGAATCCCGCACCAAGCGTCGACGACGAAATATCGATGAATTTTGAGCTTTAGGATAGACTCAAAATGCTTTTAAGCTCCCGTAGCCTTTAATTGACAATAAGACTTAGGCTTTAAACGTTCGTACAAAAACTTTTTATTTTCTTCATTGGTCATAAATCCTTTAATATATTGAGTCGCTAAGACTTCGTCCAAAACGTCCTCCATATTTGCCAAACATTTTTGTCCTTGTAACGTATAAGCAAAAACCTTATCTCCTAATTCTAAATTAAAATATAAAGTCGGTTCTCCGCCATTTAACTTATAAGGAGCTTCAAAAAGATCGGGGTTTTCTTTTATTTTATCATTAAAAATTTGATTCATATTTTGATAAAATTGACTCACAAAATTTATATATTTTTTAGCGTGGCTAACATTATACCTTGCCAATGCCGTCGGGTAGGATGAATATCTTCCCAAAAGCAATTTAAACTGAATCGCTCCATATATCAGATACCTATCTGGATCTTTAGCCAACCATTTTTTTTGTCGACTAATATATCTCCATTTTCTTCCATCTTTAATATTTTCATTTACATACCCTGTTACACCAACAGGAATCTTAGAGGTCGGATCCTCCCAAACGTTAACCCATTGTTTATTTGAGCCAAGATAACAAGAGATATAGTTTTCAAAAACCTCTTTTGCTCCTTTACCTCGAAAAGGATAAGGCGAGGCTTTATCTAGAATTCCTAATTGTTCATTCACTTCCATAAAAGCGGCACTCGTCAGTTGAGTGAATCCTACAGCTTTCCCGTCACTTACTACATGAGTAGAAAACTTAGACTCTTGTTGAATAAGACCAGAAAACACAAACGGATCAATACCAAAACAAAACGACAGTTTAGTTATTTTTTCAGGAAGATCTGTTTTTGCAAAAGTAAATCCTTGCCCATTTAATTGACCATTCACTCCGCTATAAAACTCAGATCTTTTATCTTTAGTTTCAGAGTTTTTCTGAATATAATCATAGACCATATCTCTGATCGGCTCTAACTCCCAAGGCAATTTATCTAAAGGCTTATTCCTCACAGAGTCTAAGGCTCCATAGATAGATCTCACTGTTCTTCCAAACTTTGTGTTGGGCAAATAAAAGTCAGGATCATCTATGGATTCTTCGTCAATAATGGTTCCTGTTTTATTTAACTTCCACTCAAAGGGATTGACAGACTCGTTAACCTTTATAATCGCTCCTTTGAAAATATCTTCATCATCAAATAAATAGGTCAATAACGGATAAACCGCACCTTGCTGATTCATAGGCCTACGCAGCTCATGTTCACTATAAATTTCTTCAGCAGTTCCCACCTGACTCACTAAAATGGCCATTAGCGCCGCAAACAACGTGACCACTTTAAAAACACTCTCAATAAACCCCACACGCTCTCCTCTAGTGAGAAAAAGACTTCTCATACATTCCTCTGTATTTTTTTTCTCACCGTCTATTTCCTAAGCATTTTATAGACCAATTTGTATTAAACTCCTCTTCGAAATGAGGAGAAATTCATTGTAGTTCTTTTAATTTTACCCCCTACAAAGTGCCCTTTTTTGTCATATTGTCGAGTAATTAACGAGCAAAAAGCAGAGAGGTTCGATAGGATAGGCCCTCAATTTGCAAATAAATAATCGCCAAGGAGACCCTTTGAAAAAAAGCCTATTCTATGTCACATGTATGTCCTTATTTTTGAGTTTTATCCCTCTTAAAGGATTTTCTCAAAGCTGTGAAGGTGTATTAAACGCATTATCCCACCCAAACATCAAACAAAGCATGACCGACAAAGCTCTGATGAGTCCCCTTGGAAAAATACTTAGGTCTGCCAGCAACGGATACAATCAAAGGCTTTCTCGCCGATTTGTCATTTTAAAAACTGGCCTTACAAAACGAGTTCTTTTAGATCGCCAAACTGGAATTCGATTTTTTCCTGTCGGTGACAAAATAGTTGTTAGCCTAGTGCACTCGAATAAAAATATTTACTTACAAAAAACATATGACTCTCCTTTTTTGTCAACACTCAATGGATTAAATAAAACTCAGACGGATATTGTCGCAAAAGAACGGCTTGTCGAATTTATTGATCATACAGTTTCCAAAGACTTTTTTGCTTCGTTACACGAAAAATTAAATGCAGACGTGTTGGAAAAAAGCCTTAATCTTGGAAAAAATTTATTTTTGATTCCGGGCCAGAAAAGCAACGGCTCTCTGGCCTATTTTAACATAGAAGGGATCTTTCCTTATACCGCCCGAAGATTTGTGATGAGAAATGTTGTAGACGGAGGTGTGCTTTATTCTTACCTCTCTTTTGGTCCACATTATATGGATACAATGGTCTGGCAAACTCCTCTCTACGAATTAATTGATGCCACAGGCGGGTTTTCAAAATTAACAAAAGTTAATGAAATCGTAAATTGGATCGATCTCGTTGACTCTCATGGAAGAAACCCTTCTCCTCTATTGGCTGAAAAACACCAGGTCTTGGTCAATTCAATGAGGCATCAGTCTCTACTCCATAAAATATTTCTAAATAAAGATGATCTTTTTCCGCTGGAAATTCTTCCCAATGAAAGAGTGATCATCCTAAATGGAGAATATAAAGGCCAGATGGGGGTTGTTAAAAGAAAGCCCTCTAATAATAGAATCGCGGTCACCGTGAAAGATATGATCCTTCTTTTACCACTTCAATCTGTTGTTCCCCTACTTAAACCAGAGATTCCTATTTCCTTAAACCCTATAACTGGGCTTCCCATTGATTTCAAGGCTGGTGATCATGTTGTACAAATTACCACCCAACAAGAATTTATAATAAAAAGAATCCACGCAGAGTACGGGTTCAACCCCTCTCATGGGTATTATAAAACTGTCATAATAGCACCAGTTGGGTTTGGCGAAGAGATCATCATTGACACCTCTCAACTCAGACCAAAAAGCTACCAAATAGTGCCATAAAATTACCTGTTTATCAAAATTTCGTTGTCCAATCTTCCCTAAGCATCTAGAACTATCAAGACACAAAAACTAAATCCTGGGGAGGGTTTCTTGTCTCTGACAAAGATATTTCTAATGGTCATTTTTTTATTTTCTTCATTGGTCGCGAGAGCTGGTCTTGTAAACGGAGAAAGCCGGCGTTCTATGAGAGAGCTTCCCTCTCCACTACTCAAAAAACTGGCCCTTCAAGTTGGCTTTTTACACAATGATAAAAAATCTTGTAACGGAGTCTTGATAAACTCTACCTGCCAAACCATGGCGTCGGCAATGCATTGCTCAGGAGTAGATTCTAGCGAGCATATGCAATCTTTTTCAGGAGTACGCTGGTCCCCTCACCCCTTTTCAGATAGAAGAGTACAAATCAACTATACTCTGACTTTTTTTTCTCTGAATTATTTTAATGAACAAGGTCGGTATGACTACGCAGAATACAAATCTGATTACGGCCTCAATGCCTGTTTAGACGTTAAAATAGACTCCTCCGGAGCTTGTGATGGCCAAGTCTATATGATTGGATACACCGATCAATTTGGACCAACGAAAATTTTTGATACCTGCGAGACTTTAGATTTTTTTCCAGGAAGTGAAAAAACTGGATTAATCAAGCACACCTGCGATTCGACTCCCGGATCAAGTGGCAGCCCACTTTTTTGTTCTCATCTCGACGGCTCAGTCTCTCTTATTGGGATTAATATAAATGGTGGCGGGGATGAACATCTCGACAGCCAAGGCAACCTGGTTTCTACCCATAATTGGGCGGTTATACCCAGAAACTGGTAATTCTCATGCAAGAAGGTCCACTCTCTGCCCATGGGATTTCTTTTCATTTAAAAAGAAGAGCCTTTCAAAAAAGGCTCAGAATAAATATAAAATCAAATGGTGAGATATTAGTTTCTGCAAATAAAACTTATCCTTATTTTTTAATTAAACGTTTTTTACTAGAAAATAAGCCTTGGATCGAAAACTCTCTCTCTTCCATTGAAGAGAAGCGAAGAAATATTCCTACAAAAACTTTCCAGCTCGGAGAATCTTTTCTTTATTTAGGCAAGCATCACCGACTCTCTCTCAATCCAATAATGCAACAAAAGACCAAAATATCCGTTCAGAAGGATAAATTCGAATTACTACTCGACTCCCCAACTTTAAATCCAACCTCAGAAGAAATATACGACGCCCTTATTAAATTTTATAAAGACCAAGGTAGACTTATTCTTACGGAGCGAGTTCGGGCTATAGCCACACTTACAAAAATGTCTGTAAATAAAATAACCATTAGAGGTCAAAGATCACGATGGGGAAGTTGCAATATACAAAAAGACATTTCATTAAATTGGAAACTTATTATTTCTCCAAAAAAATGTATAGACTACGTAGTTCTTCATGAACTTTGTCATACCGTTCATCACAATCACTCTAAACGGTTCTGGCAACTTGTGGAAACCTATATGCCAGACTACCTCTCTGCTAAAAAATGGTTAGATGAAAACCACTTTGAATTTGAATTCCTATGAGAAACTGCCTAATTTTTGTCATTTTATTGTAACAATTTTTTTACAACAATGCGCTAAATGAGCGAAAAGTATTAACAAACTTGTAATTCCACTTGTCCATCTGGAATCCTTAATGATTTAATCTTTCAAGGATTAAGGCCATATATTTCAAAAATAATCGAGCACAAAGGGCACTCACTCTGGGGGAAGCATGCAAACCAATTTTGATTTTCTAAAAGCAACAGTTAAGCCTCCAAAGTTACAAACCTACACAGACTACAGAGAATATCTGCAAGACTTTTATCAATATAAGAAAAAGCTCTTTAAAAATGAAATCAGAGGTTACACTTACGCACATTTTTCTGCGGCGGCCAATATTAAGTCCCCTAATTATTTAAAACTTATTATTGATGGCAAAAGAAATCTTTCTAAAGAAATGATCCAAAAATTTTCAAGAGCCCTAGAGCTCAACAAAGAAGACTCTCTAGAGTTCAAAGCTC
>JAGRAA010000248.1 GCA_020435185.1 Bdellovibrionales bacterium
AGATGTATTTGGAACCAGCATCCTGGAGCAGATGGTCCAAGACCGCAGAATCATTGATGAGTTTCGGAGGGCAACTCTTTAACCCACCTCAGAGAAGCGGGTTTTACTTGAACCAAAACCCAGTGATACTAGTCCAAATAGATTTGAATTGGAGTGGTTGTAGAAAGTCTTTTGTGGTTGGTGCCCTTAAGGCATCTGCTATGGCCTCAGCACAAATCGTACATTTTAATAAAGCAGCACCCCGTTTAAGTTTTCTACGAAATATCTTGAGGTATTTACATAATGTGGTAATATGTAAATATGATAAGGTCCATCAGTGGGAAAATCACCAAAGATATCGTCAACAAGGGTGCATCTAAAAAGTTTCCTGAGCGACTCAATAAAAGAGCTATTTTTTTGCTAATGGCTTTAAGTGATATTTCAGATATGGCTGATCTGAAAAAAATTTGTGAGCCACCATCTTTGAAGCTACATAAGCTGAAAGGGAATTTAAAGGAGTATTGGTCTATCACAATAGAAAAACCCTGGTGCATTATTTTTAAATATTCTAAGGGCGATTTTTATGAAGTAGAAATAGGAGACTATCATGATTGAGCTAAAACACAGAACATCAGCTGGTGAATTTTTAAAAACTATGATTCTCGCAGAGAGAGGCTTAACGCAAAAATGGCTTGCCGAAAAAATAGGCTGTGCGGAAAGAAAAATTTCTGAGATATGCAACAATAAAAGAGGCTTGAGCCCTCAGTTTGCTCTTGAGTTGGAAAGAGTCTTTGGAATTAGTGCAGAGTTTTGGGTCACTATGCAGGCAAAATGGGAGCTTCAAGTTGCTCGCGAAAAGGCCGCCTAGTTTATGTTCCATTTTTCTTTTGACCTTAACCCTACGTAAAACTTTAACCTTATTATTGAGGTGAGAGTGAAAAACTGGTTGCGTATAGGTCAATTTGCAAAAAAGTCGGGGCTCTCTCCTAGAGCCCTAAGAATTTATGAAGAGTTGGGGATCCTTTGCTCACATAGTAGAGGTCAAAACGGATACCGATATTATGAAGAAAACCAATTGGAATTAGCTTTTCAAATCAAGAAATTTAAAACCCTTGGGTTCACATTGGATGAAATCAAGGCACTTTTGGAGGTAGATCTCCATTTCGACTCCAATAGGTTAAAATCACTCTTGAGTAGCAGGCTTCAACGAGTTTGTGAAATGCAAGAGGATCTATCCATGCAAAAAAGCCAACTTGAAAATATTCTTACCTCTCTAGAAAATTCAAATAAATGTCTTAAACAAGACGAGAGGAGATATATAATGAGTCAATTCAAAAAAGTATCAGTGGTTGTAACAGGTATTAAAGATATTGAGGCAACAGCCTCGGAGATTTCCAAATACCTTTCTACACCAAAAGAGCCCGCAACAATAATATTATGGGAAGAAGATATTCAACTTCCAGTTAAGAAACCATTCATTGTAGTTTTACCTGAAAATTCATTGCAGTCAAAAAAAGTCAAAGAAATCGAGCCAGATGTCGTCGTTATTAAAAATTTAAGTCAATATTCAAAGGAAACAGAAGAAGCATATATAAACCTTTACAGCGCGGTAGGGCCTCACATGACGACTGTTTTCAATGCAGATGATAGTTTGTCTGTTAAGCTGGCTGGAAATAATACTATAAGAAAAGGAAGAACATTCTATTTCTCCAAGAATAAAGGATTAGAAGATCAAATAAAAAGAATTGGTGGTGTGGTTAGTGATGGGGAGGATATCACTCTCTTTGGTTTTAATCTCAAGAAAGACATCCTCAAGTATAAACTAAACACCGTTCTTGGGTTTGACAAGGAAGTATCCCTGCTAGCTTCTTTGACCGCAGTTTTAGATATCGGATTGGATAAGGAAATTCTAGATAAACAATTCTGTAATTAAGTTGGTTGGAATGATCTACATTAAAAACTCTAAGATTAATATTAAAGAAGAAAGAAAAAAATTAGAGGGGCTTTTAGAAAAGCCTCTTCCTAAGAATTTACAAGAAATTGGCATGGAGCATTTCACTCAAGAGGACTTTCAATCCATTTTTGATTTCGTCGAAATTCTTATCAATGTAAAAGAGCGAATTCGGAACGATGGACGAGAAGAAATTTTGCACGTAGAGGAGCGGAACTTGAACCATCCAAGTTCTGAGAATGACTAAATTTTTTCGTTGTGAATTTGATTTTTAAAAGGAGGTAAAATTAACTTTCCAATGATTTCGGCTAGTTGCAAGATGGTGCCCGCCACCCTATAGTAGAAGAACTACTGGGATGGGCTGAATTCCGCCCTATCCAGTGGAGGAAATGAAAGCAAGGTCTTATCTGAGCTGGCGTTTAGATAGGTTTTAGAGGCAAACCTTAGGGACAATCTCCTTCAAAATAGGAATCACATCCTTTTTTGGTTTTGAGACGATCCCAGACCCACCCCTTTATTGTAACCTTTTTACTATGAATAGCTTTGTCTTCTTGACCAGCAGGTACACCAAGAAGACAAACAATTTTGGCATTCTTTGTTATCTCAATCCATGTTTTTAAGTGCTTTTTGCAATGTTGAATCTCCCATGCTCTTCGAAATCCATATTCATGTTGTTCATCGTTAGAATATATTTTTATGTCCCCTTCTCCCATTATTGTTTTGTCATCCTTCCATGAGCGGCATTTTAAAGAAACTGTTTTGGTTGGAAAGCATTGCCAATATCTATATGATGAATTTGGGGTATAAGGTGGAACCGGCTTAACCATTCCATCAGAGGCAGATTCTATATCTTTATTACTTAAAACTCCATACCCAGAAGTTAAAAGTGCATTATGGGGATTTTTGTTAGATTTATCAATAATTGCACAGGAAGGTAAGGCAATTAAAATTGTCAAATAAAATGGAATGGCTCTGATCATTTTTTAGCACCCTTAAGTTTCGTCAACTTTTCTCTGAAAATTTTCATTCCTTTTGGGTCAGTATTTTTACCAGATAATACACCCCTTAGATAACCTTTGTACTCAGAAACAGCTTCATCCCAGGTTGCTTCTCGTTTTAAGCGGTAAGAAGCCAACTTTTTCTTTTGAAATAACCATCTAATACCAGCACAAATGCTGGCATTGGCATCAGTCATGTCTTTTTTGTCTAAATAAATTAAGTTATCACTTAATTCACCCTTTGGATTGCGTAAAATCTTTCTTGCTTGATCTGTTATTTGTATAAGACCACGAGCTTTTCCCGCACTTTTAGTTTTTTGGGCTGGAGGCTTTAATCTAAAACCAGATTCAGAGGCAATAAGTGCTTTTATTAAATCAGGATCGAGTTTTGTCTCGGGCTGAAATATATCATTCCAATACTTCGTCCATCCCCTGATCAATTCATCATATTTGTTTCCATTCTTATATCCTAGGTCAGAATTCCTTGGACCTCCTTTCAATTTTGAGAATTTTTTGCTGGCAATTTCATGAATCTCATCAATTCCGATTGTATCTTTTCTCGAAGGATTTTTAGCGCAATGCCCATCACGAATTGTTATTCCATCAGGATTTTTTTCGCTTACAGGAACTCGCATAGTATGAGTTTTTACCCAATGTTTTCCAGATGGGCACAACCGCCAAGGATGAGACTTTGTAACTTTAGATGATTTCGTCTTTTTCGCCATTTTGAGTTATTCCTCATCATAAGTCGGAAGAGAATTGTTAGGGTAAGCTTTTAAATTTGCTTCACGATTGTCTATAATATGAATTAAGTAAATCTTTAATAGCGTTTTAGAGGCAACAATTTTGAAAAATAGTCTGTAACGACCATTACCAAATACCCAAGATTGATCCCCTGTTGTGGGATGAACTCCTGCAGTATTTGGATTCTCACCGATAAACTCTAAAACTTTGTCATGTTCTCGATAAAATTCATCAACAAGTTCTGATTTGTCGGTAGACTCAAGTATAAAATCTTCGATTCTATGCAATGCTTTGTTGTAAGCCTCTGTAAAAAAATACTTCGTTCCCAATTTTAGGCTTTCTTTTTAGTGCGTTTGCTTTTTGAATGGCTCCCAACTTTGTATTCAGTGACCTTCTCGTCAAGAATGTTTGACATACCCAAGAGGCGCCTTTGCAGGGATAAAATCTCATTTTGCATTTCAGCATAGACGTCTTCATTCATGAGAATATAGCTCTCGCCACTTCTTTTTTGGATACGTATGGGCTCTTTCTCCGCGAGACCTAAGTAATCCTTTAACTCAGCTCTTAATTTTTTTGGATTAACATTTTCCATAACTTCACCTCAAAACATAATGTACTATAAGGTGTACACCTTTAGCAAAGCCAAAAAAGACTTGAACTAAAATTGCTTTTTAGAATTAATAAGATAGAAGCATCACATTGTTTATATGAAAGTTAATCTATGTGATTTCAATAAGTTAAGTGTTGGTGCCCGCCACCCTATAGTAGAAGAACTACTGGGATGGGCTGAATTCCGCCCTATCCAGTGGAGGAAATGAAAGCAAGGTCTTATCTGAGCTGGCGTTTAGATAAACTAAAAGGGGGGCATTTATGTATAAGCTACTGATTAAATTAATGATTTTATCAGCAATGGGCCAATTTGGGCTGGAAATATCAAAAATTGAGGACTGCTCTTCAAAATTGTGCATTGTCGAGATTCAAAAGGCTTCGTGGAAAATTTTAAATATAGACTGGAAGCCAATATCGGTTTTTCCAGAAAAAAGCAATTCTTTAGAAAAAAAGTAACAATGAAAAAAATCAGGTAAAATGATAAAAACTAATTTTTCACATATTTTGTGCCTATCACGGCATGACAACTGCTAATTACATTTAGAGGCTGTCGCCAAAGTCCGTCATAGCTAGAAAAAGTTAAAATTTTTTTTTACTCTTTAAAAATGTTAAAAAAAGAAGATCCCCAGCTAAAAATGTACGATGATTTATTAGAGAGCCTGGTGCCAGGGAGCCATGTTTACCGTAAATTATCTTCGTTAATTGATTTTTCAACTTTCCTGGCCCCACTAGAAAGCCGCTATTCTAAGATGGGAGCCGGTTCTGAGCCTTTAACCAGAGGTTTTAAGGGTCTTTTGCTACAATTTTGGGAAGATCTGTCAGATCGTCAATTGGAGAAGTACCTGCAAGAAAATGTAACTGCAAAGTGGTTTTGTGGATATGGCTTAGAGGAGCGGCCACCAGATCATAGCTATTATGGAAAACTTCGAAAAAGAATTGGTGTCGAGGAGTTGAGAAAACTTTTTAACACCATTACGGAGTCAATAAAGACTGCCGGTTATGTGGGTGGAGCTTTTACTTTTGTGGATGCTTCTTCAATGGTAGCTAAGGTCAATATTTGGAAGGCCCGCGACAGAGCGATTTCAGACAAAAAGAATGAGGAAAAAGATGACGATGATAACCCTAAAATGAATAACAATAATGTTGGAGATTATTCTCCAGATCCAGATGCCAGGTATGGTTGTAAGGGGAAAAATAAGTTTTGGCTCGGCTATAAAAGGCATCATCAAGTAGATATGAGCCAGGGAATAATAACAGATGTAAAAGTCACAGGGGCAGATGTGACAGACGCAAAGGCTTTTGTGGTAGAGGGGCTCTGTCCGGAGAGTGGGATGGTATTCTTAGATAAGGGTTACGATAGTGATGATGTAGATGCGGATATTAGACAAAAGGGCTGTGCCGATGGAACTATTAGAAAGAAAAATCGCAAACTTAAAAACAAAGATTTGGATCGATGGAGAAGTTCAGTACGCATGCCCTTTGAGAGCACCTTTTCAAAAATAAGCAAACTATGCCGTTACAGGGGCCAAGATAATGTTGAGTTCCAAGCCTTGATGGAGGCTACTGTTCAAAATTTAAAGCGGTTGATCAGGATAGGTGCGCCAAATTTAAGTTTTTGACGGGGTCGAGGGGGAATGGCCCTCTAAAATGGAGATAAATAGCTTAAAAAACTTGCTACAACACACTGACAGCAGATGAAAAACATTTTTTTGTAAATCAAGTTCGATCAAATTGATCTCATGTTATGCATATTTGTTCTGAAGTTCGCAAAATCACCATTGGCGACAGTCTCATTTAGGAAAAGCATATGAGAGAGGTAGTTTCCTCATCGCAATGACTCATAATGGTCCCCTTTCTAATGTTGTTTTGCTAACTATTAGGGCGTGTACTCATTTGACTATCTGATTTTCAAGACTTATGCCCTGTTGATTGATTCAAAATGATGCGAAAAACTCGACTATTGGAGGTTTTTCGCATGGCTCTTACAATTCTAACAGATTCTATATGGATTCAGCTTGAGGAAATCTTGGTTTCAAAAGGCTGTTACAAATCAAAAAATAATCGCAATATTATGGAAGCTATATTTTGGAAACTGAGAACTGGTGCTCAGTGGAGATATATACCTAAAGAGTTCTGTTCTTGGTCCACAGCTTATAATCGATTCAATCGCTGGGCTAAGAAGGGACTATGGGATAATTTTTTTTTGATGTACGAACAGAAATTGATACGGAGTGGGTATCAATCGATGGAAGTTACATACGGGCTCATCAGCATGCTAGTGGAGCTCGGCGTGGAGAATATCGTGCAATTGGAAAATCACGAGGTGGACCCACAACTAAAATACACATGGCCACCGATGCGCTTGGAAACCCGCTCTATATTGAAATCACTGGGGGTCAGGTCCACGATAGCCAAGTTGCAAAAACAATAATTGAAAATATTGAAGCAGAAAGTTTGCTGGCAGATAAGGGTTATGACTCTGAAAAGATAAGAGAAAAAGCACGTGAAAAAAATATCATTCCAATGATTCCAAGAAGGTCAAATAGCAAAAAACCAAATCCCGAATTAGATCAACAGATTTACAAAGCTCGCCACCAAGTTGAAAATATATTTGCACGATTAAAGCACTTCAGGAGTATAGCGACTAGGTTTGAAAAATTAGCACGGAATTTTAAAGCTGTTGTAACTCTTGCTTGCACCTATATTTGGTTGAAACTTATGACTCCAGAGAGGTCAACCAAATGAGTACACGCCCTAGTCTAGGGTAAGATTTTTATGAGTCATTGCGCTGAGGAAACTGCACCTCTCGATACGATTTGTTATGAGTAAATGCGCTGGCCGTATTTACTCATAGATAAATCGTACTATGGAGCAGAGAGTCAGATAACTTCATTACGAAGCCTCTCTGTTACTTCTTACTTCGACGATTCTGAAGAACCACTTTAATTGTTTTTCTAATTCTTTCTTTAACTCAAAGGGATTCAATGTTTCATAGACCTCTTCTAGTTTTTTGTATTGCCCAGTCTCTAAAACTCCAGAGTCTAAAAGTCGATGATAAGGTGTTTTTGGCTTATCCCATATTTTAATTATTTTACCACCCACTCTTGTTTTAGATTGAAGTTTCATAACCGGTGTAAAGTAATTCCATAAAGGGTTCCAGAGTCTTTTATAAATTTCATTCATTAGTTTAACTTGTTTGTTGTAATCAAAACGTTCATAGCCAAATAACTCTCGTACATGTGTCCAGTTCTTTTGTTCTACGTGGGCATTGTCGTTCTTTTTATAGGGGCGTCGCCTTACAAAATCCACTCGATTTTTTCGATTAAAAAAATAACTATGTAAATCATGGTTTAAAAACTCATTACCGTTGTCACTGGCAAAGCCCGTGACATAAAAAGGAAGTGCACGCTCTATCGATTTAATGGCGCCCATAACTGTACGACTCTCTTTTTTCCAAACAGCTCTATTCTCAGTCCAGCCAGAGTACAGATCTGTCATTGTCAGAGTATTTATAAAATCACCAGCTAAAGAAGTTCCACAGTGAGCGACTGTGTCGGCTTCTATGTATCCTGGAGCATTTACTGTTTCATCGAGTAACTTTAAGGGGATTTTATTTTTAATTAGTGATGGGCTTGTAGCACTGAGTCCTCGTCGTCTTGTTTTCTCTCTAAACTCAGCTAAATGACGATCTATGGTTGATGCGCTAATTGTTTTTAAAAGCCTCTTCATACTCTCATCAGCATCCTCATAGAAGTTTAACCAGTAAGGCATGGCTGACTTCATCTTTTTGGAGTTTAAACGACCCATACACTCCCATAAATGCCTTAAGTGGCGATCTACATCTGACCCATAGGTTCTTTTTCTACCTCGTCGTGGGGGATGCTCTCGTAAGTCATCATTTAGGAGTCGGATGGCGTGTTTGCGACTAATGCCGAAAACCTCACAAAACTCATCTAAAATTATACTTTTTTGACCTTTTGTACTTCTAAAGTAGCGCTTTCTTACCCGCATGAGGTAATGTGTTTTTAACTCGGTTGTCATAACCCCTCCCTATATTTGATTTGATTCGTAACTAAAGAGGATATTCGGTAATGGGGTTATGACTCAACCGAGTTCTTCGGTGGCCTCATTCTGAGGAAACTGCACCTCTCGATACGATTTGTTATGAGTAAATGCGCTGGCCGTGTTTCAATATAATGAGTGGTGTAGAAATTGCAGCATAGCAATAGTATATGAGTAAATACTTTTGGAACATACTTTTTCAAATATTTGTGGCCTATTTTGTCACCCTCCCTGTAAGTTCAACATCATGTGCATTACCAACTTTAAATAAACCAACAAAATGCTCAATACTATTTGAAAGTCAACACCGGCAATTATGGCGCGACTTTAATTGGACAAATCCGGCAAATCACCAAAAAGGCCATTTTATATATCAAGTACATGCGATCCGTGGCATGTCTGGAAGAGCAGTTGAGGAAGTTATAGAATTTATTGAAAAGAGTGCTGCTGACTCAGATAAATTGCTCTCCTTTTCTGTCATCGATGATGAGCATCCTGATACTATGGCTGCATCTCCAGGTATAATTTTGAAGGTACCATATAAAAATATTATTGCGGCCGATAGTGAAGATCTAGGACTTGGTCGATTCGAGAGATCGAGAATCTTTGACTGGGATTTATTCAAAAAAGATAAACCACCTCTACTAAGTCCACAAGAAATGCTTAAAAGAACTCAATCACCTTACTGGAATGAGGCAGCTGCAACAATAGGTAATACCCGCTCTAGAGAAAAAATTGAAATTATAGGAATATTTACCTATCCCCATGTCAATCAAAGAAAGAGTAATCTACTACAGAAAGCAGCAGAAGATCTAAGTTTACCTTTTGTAATCATCGACCCTTGACTAACCCCCTAAGCAAAAAAAAATCATATCGGCTACGGGCTAATACGTTAACTTATTAAAATTATTGGGTTCGATTGTCTGCTTGGGGTAATTTTACTTTTTTAGTGATTTCACCTTGTTAGAAAGCTGGTGCCCGCGGTCCCAAAGTACACGAACTACCTTTAGTTATGTCTAAGAGGTATCAAATTCAGTGGGAACGGTCAAAATTAGATTTGGCTGAACTGGCAAGAAAACGCTGGATCGAAAAATGGTCCGTCCCCAAAATGGCGAAATACTTTGAAAGATCCCCTGAGACCATTCAAATGCATATTTGCCACCTGAGAAAAGGAAAAATAAACAAAGTGGACCTTTGCCCAGAGGAAAGACGCCTTATTTCACTCCAACTATTTGAGGTCTTTAAGGGTCAATCTTAGGAGGCTTTCGAGACTTTGGGGGTCACTTTATAGCCAAGCCCCCCAAGAACTCGAATAAGGGTCTTGATAGAAATTTCATGGAGATTTCGGTTCATAATAGCTGTGACCTTAGTGCGCCCAACTCCAGTGAGCTTGGCAACCTCTGCATGGGTTAAACTCTGATGTTTAACAATATCGATGATTTTATCATTCAGTTCGACACTAAATTCAATTTCAACTCCGTCTGCTGGAGTCAACCCAAGAACTTCAGCCAATTCAGCGGCCGTTTTTACTTTTACAGGTTTTACCTTAGCCATCTATCATCTCCTTTAAACGCTTTTTGCCTAGGTCAATTTCTTTCTGGGGAGTTTTTTGAGTCTTCTTCTTAAAAAAATGAAAAATCAAAACCCTGTCCTCAAATCTTGCCAAATAAAAAGCCCTGTATATACCAGAGGAATCTTTGATTCTGATTTCCTCAACGCCCTTGCCGACCTCTTTCATTGGTTTTGAAAGAGGCATTTCGAGCTTTCTCCCTAGCTGGAGAGCAAATATTGCCTTCCCCAAAGCCAGCCGTATATCTTTCGGTATTTCTTGGATGCTTTTCTTAACAGCTGGGTGGAACTCGGTCGACTTCATGGCCCATTGTCACGGAACCGAGACAATAAGTCAAATTATTTCTTCCAGAAATGACAATTTTGGGCAGTTTTACGCTAGAATGACGTTCCTCGCACCTGAAGTTAAAATTACAGCTATCTGAAAATATTTTATATTGGCCCTGAAACTGCATTCATCCCAGATGAACTCATTAACTAAATAATATTATTTGGAGGACGTATGTTTAAAGTTTTATCAATTTTTTCTCTGTTTGTTGCTTTTTCTGTAAATGCACAAGCCGAAATGTATCTATCAAAAACTGTAAGTAATGTTGAGGGTTACGTTGTAAAGTATATGGACTATGGAGATGGTGATCTCTACAGTGTTCATTATGCTATTGGTGCATCCGTTGAAGATGCTCGATCAAGTGCAGATAGTGGAAAAGGAATTAACGGCGTTGTATTCCTTCAAAACTGTAACCGTGATGAATTCTCTAAAGCTGGCTTTACGATCCCTTCGCTTGAAAAAGTTGCAGCCAATTTAAAGGTATTGGAAGATGCAGAAAAAAAGCAGTCAAAAGTTCGTGTTTCTTACTGGGACAATGGACACCCATTATCTGGTAAATGCATCATTCGTTTAGAAGCACTATAATTAACTCTACATCCTAAAAGGATAAAAACTGAAAAGGATAAAAACAAAAGGGCGCAAAAGCGCCCTTTTGTTTTATCAAGTCAAAGTTAAGCGCATAAAAATCAATACAATACTAACGAGCCAAGATCGCTTGGCAGAAAGTTTAAAGCCATAGCCATTATTTTTAATCTGAATATGAATCTCGAAAACCGTATTGGAATCATTTTTTTGTTTTTCCACTAGAAAATCCTCCTTGTCACCCCTGACTTGGAGGAGGGTTTTCTAATGGAGGACAAAAAACTGAGTTTTAGATGACTTCCTCATATTCGACTTTTTCAAAATAACGCTTGAGTTTTTCTTCAAGCTTTTCGCCTTGAATGTCATCGACGTTATGAAGGTTTTTACTGCGCCCATCGGTTCTTATATAGGACCATTTTTTAATCTCAAATATCTGGTGCTTTGGGAGAAACTTTTCTTTCTTTTGCGGGTGCGGAACCTCAATCTTTTGTCCATTGATGATTTGAAACAGCGGTAAAGGCTTTGGCTTGTCTTCAGTTTCTTTCGCCTTTTCCTCAGAACTCTTCCGCATTGGTTTTGGCTCAAATTCTGGATAAATTTC
>JAGRAA010000249.1 GCA_020435185.1 Bdellovibrionales bacterium
TTAACGGATCCCACACAACTTACTATTTCAGGACCAGAGAAAATTTTGCGCGCGAGCTCTTTTACTTCGTCTGCCGTTATCGACTGAATATACTCGGCATATTTAAATGGTTCCATAAAATCTAAGCCATAAACGTCATCAAAAAGCATACTTGATGCCACCGCAGAATTTTTTTGTAAACCAATATCATGTCCACCAATAAGGTATTTTTTTGATCTTTCAAGCTCGACCTCTGGTATGGTTTCATTCATCAGTCGATCAAATTGTTCTTTCATCATACGAATAGCTGTTTTTCCTTTTTCAGGAGAACATCCAATGTAAGCACCAAAATGACCCGCATCTATGCCTTCCATTTTTATAGGAGCAACACTATATGCCAACGAGGCTTTATCACGTAATTCAATAAAAAGTCGTCCACCCTGACCAGAAAGAACAGACTGCATGACCTCCAAGGCATATCTTTCTTTCGAAGTAAATGTAAGCCCTGGGTAACCAACGACAATATGACTCTGTTCTTTTTTGGATAAAAAGAAATTTTTTCTCCCACTTTCTGGCAGAACAAAGTCAAATTTACTGTTGAGTTTATTTCCTACAGGAAGATCTTTCGTAAATTTTTCGATGGACTTAACCCATCTATCAGTATCGTGAAATCCAACAACAACAAAACTTAGATTTTTTGAAAAACTCATGTTTTGAAGATGCTCTCTGATCACTTCGCTATTTACTTTTTTTAGATTTGCTTCTGTCGAATATAAATCCTGTGCATAGGGATGCTTACCATAAAGCGTTTTCATAAAATCAAGAATTGTAAGCTGAGCAGGGTTATCCTCTCTCTTTTTTAAATGCTCGATCATCAGAATCTTTTCTCTTTCGATAATCCCGTCAGAAAACCTTGGGTTTAACAACACGTCAAAAAACAACTCCCTCATTTCGTCTGCAAAAAAAGAAAGGGTAGACATATTTAATCCGATGGTATTTCTACCTCCAAACGAAAACAAACTTGAAGCTAGATTATCGGTTTTTAAAAACAACTCGGCTTCGGAAATATTTTTTGTGCCGTTAGACCAGGTCCTTGCTAACAACTCTGTCGAACCGTGATTAGTGTCTTTTTCAGCTCTGAGCCCCCCCATAAAAACACATCTCATATTGACAACAGGAGTTTCAAAGCTTGGCAAACTAATCACGCTCACACCATTATTAAGAACAATTTTTTGAGGGGTAGCTTTAGCTTGTTTTGGCTTTTCAGCTATTTTTATTTTTACCTTCTGCGCTTTTTGAGAAAACTGAGTGTACGATTTGGGCTTAGAATTTAAAAACATCTTCTCGTACTTTTTAGACCAACTTCTCAGTGTTTTCTTTATCTCTTTTTCTTCTCCTGGAGTAGTCATAGAAAAATTTAACATCTCTGGCTTCATATATTTTCTAACGGTTTTTAAAATGTCCAAAGGTGTAATGTTTTTAGCTTCTTTTAATAGCTTCTGAAAGTATTTATAATCAGAGAACAAATGATGGTAAGTCCCTACTTTTCTAGCTAACCCGTCTACGGTTTCTAGCGAATAGTATTCATCTGCCTCTAGATTAATAATAGCTTTTTTTATTTCTTCAGGATCTACGGTTTCTTTTAAGACCTTTTCGAGCTCCTCCAATAAAGAATCCAGATAGTCCTCCAGCTTATCTAATTGTAGAGAGGCGCTTATAGACATAAACCCCGGATCTAATGGAGTAAAGGTAGAGCAAGACACATAATTGACGAGGTGTTTGGTATTTTTTATGGTTTTTGTTAAGCGAGAACTTTCTCCATATCCCATCACCAACGAAAAAATATCTAATGGCAATATATCCTTATGGTCAATCTTAGGAATTGGCCAAGAAATATAAAGCAAATTATCTTTAAATTCTGTGTTTTTTATTTTTAATCGTGGCTTATCTTGTTTTTTATCTTTTTTTCTAACTATTTTCTTTAATTTATAAGATTTAAAGTTTTCAAAATAATTTTTTATCTGCCCCTTAATCTCTCCTGGATCAAAATTACCCGCAACCACAAGAGTCATATTTTCTGGAACATATCTTCGATGATAATAATCTAGAATTTCTGTTTGAGTGACATTTCTGATATTTTTCTCATATCCTAATATGGGGATAGAATACGGATGGTCTTTATATAGGGTTGAAAATAAGTTTTGTGAAGAAACTCTTCCTGGACTATCAAAGGATCTCTTAATCTCTTCTAAAACAACTTCTCTCTCATTATCTATTTCATCGCTATCAAACCTAGGGCTTCCCATCATTTGGCTTATGACATCTAAGGCAACTTCCGTAAAAGCCTTTGAAATGGTTACATAAAAAACCGTTTGATCAAAAGAGGTATATGCGTTTAACTCTCCACCAGCGCCTTCTACTGTTTGTGCAATTTCTCCAACTCCATATTTGTCACTTCCCTTAAACACCAAGTGTTCTATAAAATGACTGAGTCCCTCTTCTCCTTTTTTTTCGTCTGCACTACCAGTTTTTACCCACATTTGAACAGACACTACGGGAGACTTGTGACTTTCTACAAGAATAACCGTCATTCCATTTTTTAATTGATATTTTTTGAACATTGGCTATTACCTCTAAATATGTTTGGTTTTTACTTTCATATTCCCTATTGCATTCAGCGCTGTCATTACTGCGATTTTACTACATTTGAACAAAGCCAGATTCTTCCTGCTAGAGATTACTTTGAACTCCTTAAGCGGGAATTGAATTATAAATTAAATTTAGCTCCCACTAAAAAATTGGCCTCTATTTACTTTGGAGGGGGTACTCCAAGTTTAGTTGGCTCAGATCTTATTGTATCCGTAATAGAGGAACTTGCAAAGAAAGACTTTCTCATCGATGACCAAACAGAAATCACTATTGAGATAAATCCCGCTACTGTAGACGAAACCAAGCTCCTTCACTATCTTGACTTTGGTATTAATCGATTCAGTGTAGGTGCTCAAACTTTTTCCGCCAACCATCTTAAAATCTGCGGTCGCGAGCACAGTTTTCAAGATACATTGAACACTCTAGATCTGCTGAGCAAATATAATCTGAATTACTCCTTAGATTTACTTTTTGCGCTTCCACAGCAGTCCTTAGAAGATTTAAAAAAAGATTTATCCATTATTTCTAGTTACTCGCCTAAACACGTAAGCCCTTATTGCCTCACTCTAAAAGACAATCATCCGATGAATCAAGGGCGCCCTTCTAACAAAATTCAACTTGAAATGTTTCAATTGATCGAAAGCGAACTCAATCAGATGGGCTTGGAAAAATACGAAATTTCAAACTTCGCAAAACCTGGCTTTGAAAGCCGCCACAACCAGCTCTATTGGCAAGACTACGATTATTTAGGAATAGGACTTAGTGCTCATAGCTATATTAAAAGTATTGGTCCTTATGGGTCCAGGTTTTGGACCACTAAAAACATGCATGAGTACACGCAATTTTTTGAAAATCCATTATCTGATTCTCTTACTTCTGAGACGTTTACAAATAATTATTGTTCTACAGAATTTGAGCTTTTAACTGAATCCGAAGCCCTTACGGACCTCTGTCATACCTCTCTCAGAACTCGAGAAGGGCTTTCTAAAAACGCACTGCTCCAAAAATTTCCTGATCGCTTAGATCTCGTTCATCGAAGAAGTTCTAAATTGTTAAAGGATGGACTCCTTCAAGAAACTCCTCAAGGCTGGGGTCTTACAAAAACAGGAGTATATTTAAGCAATGTGGTCTTTGAAAAATTCACTTTTTTGCCAAATGAGCTCTCTTCTTAAATTAGTGAACTCTGCGACTAGCTCGTTTTCTTAAGATCCGTTATACTAAAAATCTTTTTTCAGAATTGACAGAGTTCTAACAGAACCCATATTTGTTTTACTTTTACAGTAAGGAGAATACTTTGGCCGAAAATGACCAAAACCAAGAAGAGCCTAAAAACGAAGCAAATCCCTCTGATGAAAAGTCTGCAGAGAAGGCCTCCGTATCCCCTGAAGAAGAGGCTGCTCGGCTTAAGAATGAGTACCTCTACTTGAGAGCTGAATTTGATAATTATAAGAAAAACGCAATCAAAGAACGGTCAGATCTCATTAAATATGGCTCAGAAAGGCTTCTTGTTGAAGTTCTTGGGATTTTAGACATTTTTGATAGAGCTTTAGAAACTGAAGTGACTGCAGAAAACCTGGATAGTTATGTCCAGGGAATGAGCCTCACAAAACAAGAATTCGTAAATATGTTACAAAAATTTGGAGCAAAAGAGCTCGAGTGTGTTGGGCAAGCCTTTGACCCTTTAAAACACGACGCGCTTAGTAGCGTTGAAACTGCAGAATTTGAAGAAGGACATGTCAGCCAGGTTGTCAAAAAGGGATATACCCTTCACAATAAAGTGATTCGGCCTGCGCAAGTGATTGTTGCCAAAAAACCTAGCGAGGCCCAAAAAGAAGAATAACAGCTGGCTTAGGTTAAACATTGCAGTTTAAAGACTATTACAAAATTCTCGGTGTAAGCGCATCCATAGACAAAGACGGCATTAAAAAAGCTTATAGAAAGCTTGCCGTTCAATATCA
>JAGRAA010000250.1 GCA_020435185.1 Bdellovibrionales bacterium
TTTCAGATCAAAACCCTCATTATCCAGAAAGTGTGAGAAAGTACTTTCCCTCGGCTTTGCATGAGACTACTCCGGGAAGAAGGGGATGTGTGACCGGTCAGGGAGAGTTAAAAGAAGGAGGATGGGATCCTTTATTTAGCCTTAATCATACTTGCGCCATGTTAAGAGCAAACATCAATCGATTGTTTAGAAGAACCTGGTGTACTACGAAGCTCCCAGAAAGGCTCAGTCATCACATTGAGCTCTATGTTTACTACCACAACACTCGAATTATTAAATCTTCTTTGAGTAAATAATCCTCTTTTTCAGAATCCGGACACAAAACTAAAGGGAATTTGTTTTTTTAACAACATTTTTGTGGACCAGTTTATAAAGGGTTAGACGACTTGGTTGTCATCAATGATGGTTTTGGGAAGTAAGCAATTATGAGGTCTAATTACTGAGTTTTCTCCCACCTCAACTCCACCCATGATGCTAGATTTTAATCCAATCGTTGCCCCCTTTTTTATTTTTATGGGGGATATAACAAGAAAACCTTTCTGACCATAATGGGCGAATAGAGTCGCAGAGCCTCCAATAGTAACATAATCTCCTAATTCAATCAGGCAAGGGTCTGAAATATTAGAGGTATTTATAACCACTCCTTTTCCAATCTTCATTCCCATCATTTTAAAATAGAGGATATTTAAAGGGGAGGGGGTGATAAATTCAAGAAACGTATATCGAACCAAATAGGTGAAAGCATTGTGTACATACCAAGGTATACTTTCCACGGAATACCAAATACCTCTAAAGGGCTTTACTTTGAAAGGAAAAATAAAATTGAGTAATGGAACAACAAATACAAGAGAGACTCCATAAATCATATATGAGGTCGCAAAAGCTAACCCTAATATTATATAATGGAGAACAGGATGAATATCTCCAATTTGGTTTTGAATAAAATAGAAAAACGCTAAGGCGGGGGCCAAAGACAGACCTAAAGCACATAAGCATAGGAAAACCACTGGCATAAGCAGAATAAGAAAGCTTATTGTTCTAAAGCGACGAATAAACGTTTCAAATAAACCAAGTAGGCCTTTTGAATCAGATTTTTTAGATAAAACATCATGCTTATTAGACTCAGATTTTTTAGATTCAGTCATGGAACTCCTTAACACCTCTCTATTATTTTGATAAGGTTAGGGGCTTCTGTCAAAGTGATAGTGAGAGTAATTTAGGGATGGGTATGGGATTGTCAGCATTTAAAATATTAAGAGAAAAGGAATGGTTAGAATTTAAACAAAATGGAGATTTTTCGGGATCAGAGCATGATCAGAGGGATGGATTTATTCATTTATCTTCTAAAGATCAAGTCGAAAGAACTAAAGAGAAATATTTCGCAAATGAAGATGTTTATATTGTCGAGTTTAATGTAGATGACTTTGGAAATGATATAAAGTGGGAAAAGTCTTCAGAGGGGATTCAATTTCCTCATCTTTATGGTCGGCCACTTAAGGTGAGTCAAATGATTGACTATCAGTTTGTATCATCATCTAAGGCTCAAAAGGGGGATTGAGTTTGGGTTTTAATGCCTTTTTATATAGTATATCAAAACCAATCCATGAAAGAAAGACAGAAGCAATAGTGTCTGTAATCCAATGATCGCCAATGGCCACTCTAGAAAAAGCCATTAAAATCGTGAATAAAAATATTGTGAGTGTTGATAGATAGAGAAGAGCTTTTGATTGAATTTTATCTTTGAATGCATAGAGAAAGGCAAATAGAAAAAATGCAGAAGCTGTATGACCACTGGGAAAAGATCCCTCGCCAAAAAGACCTAGTTTTAAAAGGTCTCCGGGTTGGTACCATTGGGTAAAATGAATATTTTCAAATCCTGCTACTTTGTAGGGACGAGCTCTGCCAATAAGGTTTTTTAAGGAATGAATAAGGGTTAAACTTATAGTTAATGAGCAAAGAGTAAGATAGCGTAATCTAAATTTTATTTGTTTTTTTCGAAGACCAGGTATGAGCTCGAATATCAAATAAGCAATAACGGCAAGACCTTGGGCTGTAACTGGGAGATCTACACCACCCCAGCGCTCACCTTCATAAAAGCTCTGCTCCATAAACTTGGTGAAAGGATTATTGAATAATCTAATGTGTTCAGTCCATTGGTAATCTACAGGGCTTAAGACGAAAAGCGTAATGATCATCATAAAAAAAAGCAGAATTGGGAAATGATAATCTTTAAGATCCTTCACTGAGTCCTCGATAATTTTTGCACCAGATGAATTCAAAATCATTTACGAAATGATTTTTTATTTTGATCTCCATTCTATCAACGAGAGTGGTTTTGTCGCAAAGAAAATAATGAGAAATATCTTTCTTAAAGAAATGAGTATTCACGAATAGGATGTCTTTTCCGAGAGGAGATTCGGTCTGCCAAAAGTCAAATTGATTAATATGGTCGTCTAGCACATAAATCTTTTTTCTGTCTTTTGCGTAAAATAAGGCACGGCTTCCCAAGGACCAATTTGTAACGGCAATTGCGCTATTGCCTTTATCGGCCAATAATTCTGAAGCTTTTGTCATAACTTGTGGCCAGCCAGCGATGTCTCTGTGAACCGAATTAAAATTAGGTTGCGGGATCAGATGAAAGCTCATTTCAATGAGTAGGGAAAATAGAAATATCAAAGAAAAAGTAAAACTTCCTTTAAACAACCAGATTCTCCAAGATAGCTTTTTAAGGCAAAATTCATTTATTCCAATAGGTATCAGTAAGTAATAAAAGAGTATAGTCCAATGAGGGAGAATAGGTTCTTTGAAAGAAGAATAAGTAAAAAACAAAATATAGGGGAGAGAAAAAGCGAACACTGCTTGATAGTGCTTATTTGTTGTGAGTAAGCTTTTGAAGAATCCATAGGCTGCAAAGAAGTATAGTGGGAGAATATAGGAGATGATTTGCATGGCTAGAGATTTGGCAAAATTAACAAAAGTGGGGCCTCCTCCTAGGACATGGTGTGTTTGGTAATAAAAACTAATCCAATTGTTTTGCCAATTCCAGTAAAGTACAGGTGAGATAACTATAAGTGCGGATAAAATAGCGTAGATCCAACGCCAATTAAAGATCATCGAATAGTCTTTTCTCAGTAAAAAATAAATGAGTACACTGGGAACTAAGAGAACTGCAGTATACTTACTGAGACCACAAAGCCCAAGAATTAAACCAAAAAGAATCCATTTTTTTGCAGGGGCAAAAGAAGATAACGAAACGAGAGACTGCATCAGTGGATAAATTAAGACTAACAAAAGAGTATCAGGGAAGAGCGACATAAGAAGCGTATTGATAAGAAAAGAGCTTTGAGTGATTAAAATCAAAATAAAGGGTGAAAGATTAAGCTTAAAATTTTGTATCCACTTATAAAAAAAGAATGTAGAGATCAGGCCTAGAATTATTGCTGGAATTCTCGCAGATAATTCAGATTGAGGTAAAAAAGAAAATACCCACTGCACCCATCCCACTAAGGGCGGATGGTCAAAATAACTCCATGCTAGTTTTTGACCGTAAAGATAGTAATGAGCTTCGTCGGGTGTAATATTAGGAAAGTAGGCGAAAATCATCCGAAACGAAAAAAGGGTTGTTAAAAGTATAAAAAAGTTTTTATTCATAAATTCTCAATCGCCTATTTGTCATCTCTCTGTTCTATTAAAAGTGTTGTTCTAAAGCAATAGAGAATTGGTCATTCTTAGAATAAGTTCCGAGTAAAGAATCCGTAGAGCCCTCTATGAAATCGTAACCGATTTCAATGATTAGAGAATCGATTAAAAAAGGAGATCGATAAGAGATACCACCAGCAAAATTAGGGCTTTCGAGTTGATGTAATATGCTAAAGGTCAAAGAGGACCTCTCGGTTAAACTATATCGTCCGGCAAGAACTATACTTTTTTCATAAAGCCGGAAGTGAGAAATGGGGAAGTTGTCGGCACTGTCAGGATAAACTGAATAATAGACTTGGGTTATATAAGTCATACTCTTCCCCATAATCTGACTATTGAACTCCCAAGATAAGGCATTTTCAAGACTCCATGGAGTCATTGAGGTCGATTCGTCGAGTCTATGAGAATAGGCTGTTTCATAGCGAAAGATAGAGCGATTCTTTGTCCAAACAATAGAGGCTCCTGTCTTTTGTAATCGATAGTATATGGGTTGCAACAAAATATCACTTTGAGCATAAACTTCATTTGGGTTATTAACCACGAGAGATACCGTAGGCTTAATTTTTGGTGAAGGATTAAAGCCATTAAAGTGAGTGAGGTAAAAATCCCAATCATCCAAACGGTACTGCCACTGAAGTCCCCAGTTATTAGAAAGAGATTTATTCGGGTCGGAGTAATCCTGATATGTATAATTTAACGTTTCTGGCAAAATTATTTTTCCGTAGTCAGTGCTGGTATTAATCAACAGTGTTCTTGGTAACCAACGGCTTTCTTCTCCTGGTAATAAGGAAACCTGCTGTTGAGGAATATAAATAAGATTCAAGCGGGAGTTGTAGTTATCTAGTGTAATCTCTAGAATTGGACTAGATCGCTTTTTTGAATGCAGGGGATTCCAAAGGACTTCAGCCGACGTGTTTGCATTTGGGGAATAACCATCTATGATTCCCCAATTTATAACATTAAAGCCTAGACTCAATCTCAGCGTTGAAGAGATTTTGAAGCCAACAGTGAGCTCTTGAGGTTCCACATAGTGATTTTGTGATTTTCCTAATCCAGGAACGCTTTGGTAGCATGATATATTGGCTTTAATTTTTAATTTATTTAAAGAAAGTTCTTGGGCTATATTTTCAGAGAAGAGAGTGTAAGAGTCCTGAGTTCCAGCGATTTTTTGAGGGTAGATAAAGCTATGGGTGCCTATCGTCGTATCTAAGCAATGGGCTGTTGAAGACCATAAAATTAAAATAAAAATAAGGCTGCTGTTAAAGTTCACTTTAAAAAACTATCATTGAGCCTTTAGTACGTCACTTCAAAAAGTTAAGTTTGTTGAATTGAACGCTGAATTAGAATTAATTGTAGTAGTCGCTAGAAAATGGATTGTTAAAATTTCTGTTTTGAGATTCAGAAGTGGGATTTGTCGAATTTACGCTCGGCTCGTCCCCTTGATTACGATAGTAGATAAACACGTTTTCATTTTTAAACCCAAGTTCGTAAGGGATAAATTGTTCTTTGTAGAAATCTAAGGTAGGTAGATTAAAATCAAGTCGATAGTCATTTAGGGCTTCTTCAATTCTAGTTCTAATACTAGAATTGCTGATCCTTTGGTTAGGGTGATATTTACTGACATAGGAGGAGTCCCAATGATCAGAATAATTAATTCGAGAATTTTCGAAAGCAATATTTAACTTTTGATTTTGTATTTCCATTTTTGCTTCGGTTAGCACATGTGATTCAAAAACTATATAAGGAGTCCAGCTCGAATCTACAGGCGCTAACATATGTAAATTTACATAGGAGTACAGTTGCCCTTGAAGTGCCCCGTTATTAGCGGATAAATCTTGCAGTATGGGCTCTTGCTGAGGAGCGGTTTGAAACAAGAAATTGGTTTTCTTTTTAAAGTTCATTAGATCAGGCCATACAAAAAATTGTTTGAATCTTGATTTCATGAGTGATTTGAATCCATCTATTTGATTTGAATAAAAATTTTGGCTAAGTACTCTTGATTTGTATAAAAACCTGAATATTTCATGGAGAGAATTTTCAGGAAGGATAAAAGCCATTCTGTTAAACTCTTCCGGAAAGTATCTGAAGCTAATTTTAGTTTCATAAGGATTTAGAATTGAAGAAAGTGAGGCTTCGCCCAAAATTAACAGTTGATTGTCATTTCCAAATCTCAAAGTTTTGGGGTGAATGGATAGATTTAAATCATTAGATAGTTTATGTTCAGACAAAATAAATAATTTACTATTGATCTCATTGACGAGAGTGTTCATTTTTCTTTGTAGAGCTTGCATAAGTGCTTCTTGAATGAACCATCGATCTTTGAGTTTGTTCTCTATGGCTTGAAGCGCTTCATCGGCAAACCCTCTGGGGCCAACGCAGCGTTCTGTATCTACAGCCCATATAAGATCATCATTGGGTAGGTCGATAGCATTTATATTAAATTGAAGTTGTCCACTTTGTTCATTCATTATCAAAAATGTATTGATTTGATAATTTTCATTTAAAAGATGAGCTTGTAATTTAGAACATTCTCCATGGATATGTATTTTCAAATTGAAGTTATCATTATTTCGTTCAATGTATCCGTCGCTGATGAGGCTTTCTACATTAATAGAGATATTTCTGAGTGTTGTTTGAACTTGAAACGATCTGTTTTTCTCATTTTCAATGGATATCTTTGAATCTTGCTGTCCTTGTATAGAAACCCCAGACAACTGTGTCTCAATGGGTTGATGCACCAGGACTGGACTCAGCGCTTCATTGAAGCGTTGTGTCCCTTGGTTTTTTAATACCCACAAGGAATATTCTGGAAAGCCGATCTGATAGACAAAGTCAGTTATTACCTGTGCATGAATATTCGACGAAAAAATTAACGTTAAAAGAATGAATATTTTTTTTAATGGTGTCATAGCAGATCTATCGGCAATTTTTTTTGGGACTAAAGTTTTAAGTGGATTTTCCGTTAAGCCCCATGAATATTGGGCTTTAGGGAATTTTAAATGAATAAAAAATCTAAAAAAAAAAATAAAAAAGAATATAAATATAAATACTTTTCGGCTGCTGTAGTTATGTTTTTCATTTTTTTAACAGTTTTTTCTGCGGGAGCTTTAAAAAAATTAAAAACACATTATTCGTTCAAACAGTTTCAACCTAAAAATCATGAGCTGCTATTAAATGATCAAAAAATTCGAAAAATATTTAATATATCCATAGCTCCATACACGGTTCTTATTGAGTCAGAGAACAGAAGTTGGATGAACGAGGAAGGTTTAAACGGACTATTAGCTTTAGAAGATAGGCTGCAAGGAGAAACAAAGGGGATTGTGAAAGTGGTTTCGCTAGCCTCGGTAAACACAGCAGTGGCCACAGAAGAGGTTTTTTCGACAGGGTCGCTTCATGATATGTATAATTTTAAAAGAGACAAGGACTGGTACAAAAAAGATAAACTTATTTCACCTAATTTTATATCGGAAGACGGACTATCAACAGCAATTTATATTGTCCCAGAAGAATTAGGGGTAGACGAGCACAATACTTTAATTCAACAGATCAGATCTATTGTTGAAGACCAATTTTCAAATTCGAAAGTTTACATCGGTGGGGCACCCGCAATTAGAGCTCAAATGACACTGTTGTTATCGAAAGAAATTAGGTTGTTTGTAGCTTTGGCTCTTTTTATGGCTCTTGTGATTTTGATGGTGGTGTTTAAGGATTTGGTTACATTATTAATGAGTGGTATTATTATCATTGTCGCAAATATGTTTTCTCTTGGTTTAATGGCTTACATGAACATACCGTTTACTGTACTTAGTTCAACTCTGCCCATATTAGTGACCATTTCGGTTGTTGCGATCACTACACATACCTTTGTCCGATTAGATGAGATTATAGGCGACCAAGTCTCGTTCGAAGAGAAAATGAGGTGTATTAAGGCTACCTATATGGAGCTGGTAAAGCCTCATTGTTTAACCGCATTAACCACTGCCGTTGGATTTGGCAGTCTGATGTTTAGCGAAGTTCCATTGATTCGACAATATGGTACTTCAGTGGCTATAGGAGTAATGCTGAGTTGTTTTTGCTCTTTAGCCATGCTGCCTTCATTGTTGATTTTATTTCGAGTCCCTAGAACCAGATCTTGGTTTTATACATCTCAACCTTTTTTTTCAAATTTGCTTAGATATAAAAAGGTAATAGCCCTTTCCTTTCTATTTGGAATTGTTGGTCTGTCCTATTTAGGTACTCAATTATCTTGGAGTGCTCGTTTATTCACGGACTTACCTTCTCAACATAGTGCGAGAGTTTCGACTGAGAGAATCAGTAAAGACTTTGGGGGCGCTGTGCCTCTTGATATAAGCTTAAAAGCAAGTTCCGCTCAATTTTGGAAAGAGCCTAAAAATTTAAAATCTCTAGAAGCTCTTATGGAGAAGTGGAGGCATTTAGAGGGGGTTGGTAGCGCAATCTCGGTAAGTACATTTATTAAAGCTTCACAACCCAGTTATGAGCTTCCTCAAACAGATCGATCAATTAGTGAGATTTATCTTTTATATGGTATGGCTCAAGAAAATCCGTTGCGAGATTACATTGCGCCAAAAGGAGATCAAATTAGAGTAGCCCTAAGGCTTCAAGATATGCCTGCTGATGAATTAATGAATTTGAAAAGTAAAATGAGAGAACAAGTTGTTCGTTTTCTTCCGGGTGTTAAAATTAATATGGCCGGAATGGCGAGCACGGTGCATGAGTTAGGAATTGAGGTTTCTAAAAACTTGATGTTTGGGTTTTACACGGCCTTGTTTTGGATTTTTATTCTATTAGGAATTTCATTTCGATCATTTGTGTGGGCCGCAATTTCTATTATTCCTAATTTGGTTCCGCCCAGTTTATTATTGGCGGGTTTGGCTATTACAAAAACACCTATTAAGCCAGGTATAGCTTTGATTTTCGCTATTTCATTAGGAATGGCCTTTGACAATACTGTGTATATTTTAGGGCGGTTAAAGGAAATGCTAGAACAATATAAAGACGATTCGTTCGAGGAAATTTTGTCTCGGCTCATTTCTTCTGAAAGTAAACCTTGTTTGGTATCTAGTGTTTCATTGATGGCCGGTTTTTCGATTTTTATATTCTCTTACTTTGAAGTGAATATGATTTTTGGAGCATTTATGATACTAGCCCTTTTGGCAGGCTTATTGGGAGACCTGGTTTTTCTTCCAGCTGTTCTTTATTATTTACGAGGATTATTGATCCAAAAAGAAAATTTTGAGAGCCTAGAATTAGCAAGTTTTCCAAGGAGAGAAATTGTGATGAATAAGTATTCCCTTTTAGTGGCGTTCGTTTTGCCAGTGGTATTTTTTTCGAAAAATCTTGAATCGAAAACTTTATCTGCGAAAGAGGTTCTGCAGAAAGTCGAAGCCAGTAGTGCTTTACCTTTTGAACAAAGCGACATGACAATGGTAATTTATGAGCCTGACGGAAGCAAAAAAGAACGATCATTATCATTAAAGAGAATGCATAAAGGGGGTGAGAAGGCTTTAGTCAAAATATCGTCTCCCGCCGATTTAAAAGGAGTTGGGTTTTTGAGTGTTCATTCTGGGGCATCTGAAGATCAATGGCTGTATTTGCCATCCACTAAACGGGCCAGAAGAATTGTGGGGTCAGGAAGCAACTCTAGATTCTTGGATTCGGATTTGACGTACGATGATTTTAAAACTTCAACTTACAAAGACTTTAAAAATAGAATTTTAAAAGACGAAGATGCAAAAAAAGTTGTGGTGATTGAGAGTTTGGCGAAGACGAAAAATAGTGCTTACGCTAAAATACTTACCTGGATTTCATTGAAGGACTTTAAGGTGTTAAAATCTAATTATTTTGATAGTAAAGGGCAGTTGATTAAAACCATGAGCTTTAAAAAGTATAAAAAGTATAAAAACAAATATTGGAGAGCTCATCTCGTAGAAGTAAAAGATATTAAGTTGAAAAGAAAGACACTTTTAACCCTAAGCAGTGTAAAAATGAAAAAAACAAATGAAAACGAATTTTCATTAACTGAACTTGAACAATAAAAACTGAATTATCTTTGACAGAAGCTAGAATATGTAAAAAAATATCTCCTTCACCCTAAGGAGGCTTCGTTGAAACTTTTTATAATTATTACTCTTTTAATTTTTTCAGTATCCTGTGCCCATAAACACAAGGTCTACTCTAAAAAAGGCATAGCTATTATGAACCCCACTAAGGGAAGTAAGGTAAAGGGCGTTATTCATTTTGAAAAATTAGACGATCATAAAATGAAAATTTCAGGAGTTATTACCGGCTTAAAAGCTAATTCAAAGTTTGGTTTTCATATACATCAAAAAGGAGACTGTTCTAGTGATGATGGGAAAAGTGCTGGTGGACATTTTAATCCAAAAGAAAAATCTCATGGTGGACCCGAGTCTAAAGATAGACATGTTGGTGACTTGGGAAATTTACAATCTAACGAAAAGGGTGTTGCCCACTATGACATGGTTTTTGAACATATGAGTCTTGGACATCCTGGGTACGGAATTGCCGGGAGAGCAGTTATTATTCATGCAGATGAAGATGATTTAAAGTCTCAACCTACAGGGAATGCTGGAGCTCGAAAGGCCTGTGGAGTGATTGGTGTGGTTGAATAAAATTTTTTTTCTAATTCTATCAGTGCTGATGCCTTCTGATAAGACCAAGTCATTTTCTGGAGCTCAGCATTGTCATCCATGATAGATGCTCATTGTCATTATTCTTTTCTTTCTTATAAACAAGTCGAAAACGCATTGTTGCAGCAGAAGAAAATTGGGATCGAAGGCTGGATTCTTGCTGGCTATGATTTTGAAGATTGGGCCAAGCAATTAGAATTGAAAAAAAATTTTCACGATGAGTTTATGTTAAGTTTTGGGCTTCATCCTTGGTCTTTGAAAGAAAAAGAAGATTATAAAACTCAATTGTCTTATTTAGAAATGCATTCTCATAAGTATGATTTTTTAGGAGAAATGGGATTAGATTTTAAAAATAGACCAAGTCCCGAGTTGAAGGCGCTGCAGAGGTCTATTTTTGAGGCTCAGTTGAATATCGCAAAAAAGATCAATAAACCTATTGTTGTTCATAGCGTATCTGCAGTTCAGGAGACTTTAGATATTCTTTCTACGCTCAGCCCGGTGAGAGGCTTTGTTCATGGATTCTCTGGACCTCCGGAGGTTGCGATTAAATATATAGATTTAGGGTTAAAATTATCTATTGGTCGATCAGTATTGAACTCAAATTCCAGAAAACTATTCAAAACCTTAAAAAATATTGATTATAGACACTTTGTTTTTGAAACGGACTTGCCCTCTTATCAGGATAGAATTATACCAGATGCGTCGACTCTTTTAGGGATTTTAGAAAAGGTCGGCTTAATTTCTGGAGTATCAGTGGATGATCTCAAGGCCTCTGGCAGCGAAAACATTTTAGCCATGTTGAGATAAGTTTATTAAAAAATATTTTGTGATCTTTATTAAACATTACTTGTTTAAATATTGGATGTTCGAATTTGAGAGAGTATGTGGAAAAAGAAGACGAGTTAAATTTTAAATTTGGTTCCTTAGAGCGTCTCTACGGAAATGGATGTTCAGAACGATTGGGGCGATCCCATGTGTGTGTTGTAGGACTTGGGGGAGTAGGGTCATGGGCAGTAGAAGGATTAGCCAGATCTGGGGTTGGTTCAATTACCTTGGTAGATTTTGACGATATCTGTATTAGCAACTTTAATAGACAAATTCATGCGGTTGATAGCAGTGTTGGAAAACTAAAAACGGATGTCCTAGAAGATCGAATTTTTCAAATCAATTCCTATTGTAAAATAACAAAAATTAATGCGACATTTAATGCAGATAGTATAGAAGAAGTTTTTTTTGAGAAATTTGATTTCGTGATTGATGCCATTGATGATCTTAAAAATAAATGCATACTTATCAAGACCTGTAAAGATCGAGGTGTTCCGATAGTGGTTTGTGGGGGTGTAGGAGGTCGGCAAAATCCATGGCAAATTCAATTTGCTGATTTGGGAAATAGTTTTCAAGATAGGTTACTCTATAAAACTAGGAAAAAGTTAAGACAGCAAATGGGGTTTAAAAAGAGTAGTGGAAAAATGAATATTCCTTGTGTTTTCAGCGATGAAAAGCCTTATTTTTTAGATGAATGTGGAAACGCTACACAGGAAGACAAGTATAAGGCTGCTGAACCATTAACGTGTTCATCTGGATTGGGTACCTCTAGTTTTGTATGCGCAGCTATGGGGTTTAGTGCTTCAGCGGTTGTGGTTAAACAAATACTAAATGAAAAAAAAATGATCACTAAATGAAAAGTCTTAAAATTACTTTGATCATAGAAGATTTTTTCAATACTTCATCAATCCATGAGAATACAAATTATTTCGGTTATTTTTTGTTTCATTACAGGAATATCTTCTTATGCCTCCTCGAGAAATTCAGTAGAATTTAATGGTTCTGATGAAGTGATCTTCTCCGATAAGCTCGTTAATTCGTTCAAATTGTTGGATTTATTACAATCTAAGGTCAGTAGAGCAGAGAATTTCGATTTCAATGATCCCAAAATTCAAAGTATGATTCATGATGTAGTTCTTGAAAATATAGATCTATATCTGAGTGTGGTAAGAGAAGAGTGCGACTGTGAAGCTGTACCTTTAGAGCAAGAGTTGAGGTCGCTTCAAGATCAAATTGTTAGAAAGTTTAAAAGGGTTCTCAAAGAAATAGTTGGTTTTGGGCAAGAAATGGTTTGGGTAGAAGTTCAAGGATTGCGGAGATACGGAATTATTTACATAGTCATTACTGCTATTGGTGAAATTATAGATCATTCGATCAGCCCAATTCCTTTATGCAAAGCGATTGCCTTTTTATCCCGTGGAATATCCTCTTATGTAAAAGAAAATGGCCTGATTTTTTTTGGTTCTTTTTCTGATCATCATAGCTTTAATTGGAGAATGAAAAAATGGATATCTAAGATGATCTATCAGCATAGATATAAGCGAAGGTTAAGAGATTTAGCTAAAGTCGTCATCCAGCAATATGGTAAGTCTGATCTTGAATTTGAAAAGCGAGGTCAATTCTGGATAAGCAGTATAGATCGGAATAACAATTTAAAAGTTGTGGATGTCAATTTGGGGCTGCCGGCTGAGATTATGTCTTTATATAGTGCAGATCATTTTATGGACGGCTTAGAAATTCAAATGGAGATATTTTCTGAGCAAATTAGAGAGTTAAGAAGCTTGTCTCGATTGTCTGGGAAAAACTACTATAGAGCACTTTGGTACTTAGGAGAGTTGGGCTCTTATATTGATTTTTTTAGGGTGGATTTGTGGTTAAATAAAGAAGGGAAGTTAAATCCATACCAAAAAAAAATATACAGCCATTTCCAGGAAGTATTCACACTCAAAGCAGAGGATGAATTGTTTTTAGATAAATTTCAAAATCGTCTGAAGACCTTAAGATTATTAAAATCTAAGAGGCCAAATCGTATATGCCTTTCTTTACTACAAAGCCTTTCGTCATAATGCCTTCTGTCGTTAGTCTTAAAAAGGGTAGTAAATCTGGTCAGAATATTTTTTCTTATTTAGTATTGAGATATGGCGAAAAAGAAGAGGAAGCAAAGAAAGTCATTTCTTAAATTAAAATTTTTTTTTGTTTTTATGTTGGCAATTGGTCTAGCCACAGTCATTAATTTTTCTTATCAGATTTATGACAAGCCTGCAGAAATATTATCAATAATTAAGTGGTCGTCACCTAAGTCTCTTTATGAAACCTGGAGTGTTTATAAAAATGAATTTACAGATTATTCTACAGATTTGATGACGCCAGGTTTTTTAGCAGCTTTAGCCCAAGTTGAAAGTGGAGGAGATCCGCTAGCCTCTCCAGATTGGAGTCTTCAACTCAATAGGTCGTATAAGAAATGGTTTTCTCCGTTGTCTAGTTCTATAGGATTGTTTCAATTTACTGAATCTACTTTTGATAGAGCGAAAAATTTTTGTATTCATAAAAATAGATCGGTAAAAAAGGGAAAATGGTATCAGCTGAATCGTTGTGCATTTAATGGCTTTTATCTAAGAGTCTGGCCGTCACATAGCATTGAGCTGACGTCTAGTTATCTAGATCACAATGTTAAAGAACTAACAAAGGACTCTAATCTTTCCTTATCAGAGAAACAAAAGGTAGCTGCCATTATACATCTTTGTGGTAAAAGTAAAGCTTCAGAGTTTATTCAAAATGGACTGAGAGTAAGACATCAAGATCGTTGTGGCTCGCATAGCGTTGGTCGTTATCTATCAAAATTAAAAAAATACCAAAGACAAATTAAAACACAAATGATTTCGTACAAGACAGCGCTTTGAGTTTTTCCTTTTTATCGTTCGTTTTTAACCTGTAATAGTAAAATAGACCGGAGGCTCCAATGAGAGACATTATTCCATGGGCATTGGTAAGAGTAATATCTGGATTTGCTCCAGAGCTTTTTAAAAAATCATAGAACGGATTAGAAAATTCGACGAGTTTTTCTGATAAAAATGGAGTCGTAGTCATTAGAGAAGAAATTAATCCCATTGACACAAATGAAATCATAGCTAAAGTCAATTGACTGTGAAGCTCTGGTTTTCTGTGTGCACGATTTAAACCATAGAAGTCTTCTGAAGAGGTATTCTCTAACAGCTCCAATAATTTGGTATTTCGTTCTTCTATAAGGTTAAAGAGTTCTGGTCTAAGAATCTCTTGTACGGGAGGAGGAGATTGCTCGAACTCCTTTTGAAAGTCGTTAAACCTTTTTGCGGCGGCCAAAAAACTATCTCTAAGCGAAGAAGCGGATTTTTTCACAAAATCAGCGTGCATTCTGTGTTTTTTTCGATTGTAGAAAAAAGAATTTACATTTTCTACAGTTCCCTGCTGGAATGTTGTCAATAGGGCTCCGGTGAGAACGACGAGAGTTGCAGTAAAAGGAGAAACTGATTGATTTCCTAATGCTATAGCCGAGGCTTGTAAGGCTCCCATAAAGATAACTTCTGACATAAACCATTTGGTATGAGCGGCTAAGCTTGAACTTACCTTATGGCTAGAGAAAGAAAAAGCGGTCTTTAACTCAGCAAGCTTAGAAGGAAATTTAAAATTAATTTTTTTTGCCAAAAAATCTAAGTAGAGTTCGCTTTTAAATTGTATGATGCCAGAAAGAAGTCCAGAGATAAAACCTAATGTTGCAGAAGCCTCTAGAGAGTACTGGTCCGAAAGATAAAAGCTAAAAAATGTGGGTATTCCACTCACGGTAAATCTGAAAATGGTGAGTATTGACCGTGTATGGTTATTTAAAAATTGACTCCACAGAGGTTCGGTCTCTAATTGAGTGGGGAAGTCTTCTTTAAGGTAAGCTTCATAACTGGGATGAGTTTTAATATCAGGTGTAAAGTTTTGCAGAATTGTTTCTGCCTCAAGATTAGAAAATTTTTGAGCATTAGTGGTTTCAATTTTTAACTCAGAGTTGAGTTTCTGACTTTGTATAAGCTGTTGTTTAATCTCTTCCAGTTGGCTTGATGTTGTGGGGTCGTTTAAATCTAAGCTGAGTGACTCAAACGATATGATATTGTGTTTATCTGTAAAACGGATAGTTATACGATTTCTATTTTTCTCTAGGGTGACACCTTGAGAATCCAACCATTGAAGGATCTCATGTTCGGGCAATGAAGCGGCATGAATTGAATGGATTGGTCCGACAGATAAAGTAGTGGACAATATTAATAAAGCGATTATTGCGCGCCGTGCAAAAGATGTATTCAGCAAGACCCTCCGTTGGGATATGAATAGTTATGAATAGTGAAGACGATCAAAAAAGTTATTTAAGATCAAATTTCAAAGGGAAGAAACTGGAGTTTTCTTTTTGTAAAATTTCCAAATTAGTACAAGGCAAAAGTCTATTTCTCATAAACATTTTTAATGTTGATCATAAACCTTCAATTTCGTGAAAGCTAGGCCGATAGATTAAAAATAAAATCGGTATTAGTTACCAACGACCAAAGGAGAAAGAATGAAAACTAAATTTTATAAACATGGGACTCACAAGTATAAAGCCTACTACAAATCTGTTGGTCATGGATACGAAGTAGGTTTTTGCTATGGAAAGAAAACTTTGTTTGTAGGTAATTTTCTTCATGCTAAAGAGGCAAATGGTTGGTTTAAAACAATGACGTCAGAAATCGAGAAGTTTTCTAAAAAATATTGGATCTCTCCTAAAGCTCCTAAGGCGTTCTACAACAAATTCATGACAAACCACCTTTACAAAACCTATTATGCGCAATTAGATAAATGGTTCGATAGATATAATAGATCCTATACGAGTTCATTTAAAAAAGATGAGAGAAAATATAAGCAATTGAAAAAGAATTGGAAAACAACTGAAAAAACCTTCTTTAAGAAAGCTGCTTAATTTCAATTGTAGAGGGAGGTTATTGGGCTTCCCTTTACATTTTCCAAGAAACCCATGCTCCAGCCGAGATTAAAAAAAGTTGATTCACATAGAGGTTGTTCATCAGGTTTTTAACGTCTTGTTCCATTCTATTTTGGTCTATATAGTATCGACTAAAAGAGAGCGTGCTGGATGCAGATAGGGGCTTAACAAGTCCTGCTGAGAGAACAAGACCCCAGTTTTCTGATAAACTCCATTTGTAGCCACCCATGAGTTGTAAATTGTGTAAAGTTACTCCCGCATTAATGCTTAGATCTGTTGCTAAGGCATAGGCGCTAAGAGGTCTTACTGCATTATCGATAGTTTGAATAGTAGTGGCAGATCCTCCTCCTGTTAATAGGGAGTAGCCGCCTTCTAAAAAGAATCCTTGGTTCTCTGAGAATGAATATCCTCCACGTAGATCTATATAAAAATTGTTAGATAGAGCATCATTCATCAAAGTGGCTTCTTCGCTATAAACCATTCCGAATCCACTGGCTAGTGCGGTTCCAACTCCTACCAAAAAATTTAAAGAATAGCCTAATCCTGCGGTGGCATACCAGTGTCCAGGGAGCTTGAATTTTGCTCTTGCGCCAATTTGCGTAGGAACTTCAATGCCTGCCTCAAGCTCAAATCCATTTACAAAGGCATGAGCTTTTGGCGCAGAGAGTCCGAAAGAAAAGAATAGAAGTAAAAGAATAAGGGTTTGGAAACGCAAAATCATCTCCTTTAGAAGGGTATATATATCATAATATCTTTTGTTTACTCTCAGCCTTAATGAAAAATGGAGTTGGCAAGAAGCTCTGGTCATAAGTCTTAGGTTATGATTTAATGCATGCATGATTTATTTGATGGTGGCCTTGTTCAGCGGTATTGGAGCGGTTATTCGCTATAGTTTGAGTTTGTTTTTAAACTCCGATCAGTTTCCTTGGGGGACTCTCACTGTGAACATTGTTGGAAGTTTTATAGTCGGGGTGTTGATGAATCTGATCATGAGAGAGAATACGGTTTTCTCACCCCTGTGGTCGGTTTCCTTAACTGTAGGTTTATGTGGGGGATTGACTACTTTTTCGACCTTTAGTTTTGATACCCTTGAGCTTCTTCAAAAAGAGCAATGGTGGCTTGCCTTCTCTAATGTCGGTTTGAATCTGTTTTTAGGGATTTTATTTTGTGCACTTGGTCTGCTTGGGGCAAGGTATATAACTGTTTGAAATTACTTATGTTTAAGTTTTTTTGAGGATTTGAAAAGGGCAATTTTAGAAAAAACTATAACCTTAATTACATGAAATATGGTCTTAATGAATAAGAATTTGACATATGTTGAAAATTTTCCCTTTTTGACGTATAAGGTCTCAGGACAACATAAATGAGTGGGAGGTATTTTGGAGCAAAATTCAAATTTCGATATCGATATGGCGGTCGCTGAAACCTCCAGTTCTGACTTGGCGAGTAATATTGAGGGTCAAATGGCTTCTGGCGAAGTAGTTTCAGAAATATTTGCTGAAGAAATTGGTGCAGTTGATGCTGATTTAAGAAAATTAGACGAGATTGATAATATTTTAGCTCTAGAAGAAGGGGAATATCCTGTATTTACATTGGCTAAAAATAAGGCCCGTTTTCTGAGAATGTTAACTTGGTATAAAAATAAAGAAGAATGGTTGGACGTGGCTCCATTGAGTGGAGTGAGTAAATTGTTTAAGCAGCAGACCAAGGAATTGGAAGGTATTCGAGCGAATAAATTAGATTACGAAATGGAACTGGAAACAGGAACGTTAACTCCAAGTCAAAGATCTTATAGAAAAGACGAGCTAAAGATGTGTAAAGTTCAAGAAAAAATGGCTGTTCATCTTATAGCTAAAATGCAGGTTAAAATAAAATCTGGAAGAAGGTAATTTCATCATCGTATATGGTGAACTTTGCTAAATTGTATTTCTTTAGTAATTCAAATATGATACGTCTCAAAATTGATATTTTTTTAATTTTGAGGCAAATTTTTCCTAAATATCTCACTATGGTGCGCCGATGAGTACTCAGTAAGTCGTTGATGGCTTGCAATGAAACATACCTGCGGAGGACCTTATGGGACGTTCAACATTTTATCTAGTCAGCGATGACTATCAGTTAATTGAAGAAACGAAAAACTTTTATCAACATAAAAATGTTGATGTTCAAGTGTTTTCTTCTTCTGAGTGGCAACAAAAAATGGGTGGCCAATCTATGTCACTAAGTAGTGGAGCTTCTACGGTAGATCCTCCATCGAATGTTATCCCTTTTCCAGGGCAAACAGTTTCTAGTCAAGGTGTACAAACTATTAATCAGTTAGAAAGCGTTGCTATAGAAAACGCAATTCATGAATTTAAAGGGAATTTAACTGAAGCAGCTAAAGCTTTAGGAATTGGAAGAGCTACTCTTTACAGAAAAGTAAAGCAATACAATATAAATCCAAGTCTTGCTAGAAGCAAAAAAAGAGCTGCCTAATCTGGTCTTTTTTAAACAATAAGAATATGACATTATAAAGGAACCTAAGAAGGTTCCTTTATTTTATGAAACTCAAAGTTATCTTATTGTTTTATTTTTTTATTTCTCTTGTTTTAGCGAGCTATTTATCGGATCTACAAAAACAAAGAAGTTTTTTTGATGGTATTTGTTTGTTAGTTAAACAGAACTTTTATCAACAAGATGAGCATCTTAAAAGTTGGTATAGGGACTGTAAGAATTTATCTCAGGACACCGGCTTTATTTTTGACACACGTGATTTCGTCGAAAAAATTAATGATCAACTGTCTACTCTAGAAGTTTCTCATTTGGAATTATATCTTCCTGAAAATAATTTGAGGCTGTGGAAAGGGAAAGGTTTATATACGGGAATTCTCGCTAGATTTGTAGACGGTCAATTAATAGTCTTTGAGTTAAATGAATCTTCGGATGCGAAAGATAAAGGAATCGCAAAGGGAGACCTTATCGTGTCGATTGATGGTCAATCTAAGGTAACGCCTTGGATAGCAGAGACTCAAGGAGGGAAATATCAAATTCTTCGTAGGTCTTCAAAAACAGAAAAGGCACGGTCTTTTCAGGTTTATATTGAACCCAAAGAGGTGAGTTTAGATTTATCAATAAAAATAAAAAAAATTTCTGAAGAAAAAGTTTATATTAAAATACCAAGTTTTATTCGAAGTTATTTTCAAAAAGAAGACTGGCATAAATTAGCTTCTCAACTTTTAAGTTTTAAAGAGATATGGATAGATTTGCGCGGGAATAGTGGGGGAAGTTTGTTGGCGGCTTTGAGAGGGGTGTCTCCCTTTTTTTGCAATCCTACTCCAGTGGGCTTTTTAGAAAAGCCCTCGGTCAAAAATGATAGATCTGCTGAATTTAGAGACGAAGTGGATGAGTTGAAACAACTAGATTCTATGAATCATGTTTCTCAAATTATTTTAAAGACTTTTTCGGATTATCCGTGCGTAAAGGCAAAGAGGATTAATATCTTGGTTGATTACGGAACCTCTTCTGCGGCTGAATTTTTCGCCTATGTCTTATCGAAGAGGCAGGGAGTACAAGTTAAAGGACAGAGTACCGCTGGTTCTGTGGTGATGGCTTCTTGGTACAAAGTGCCCTTTAAAAGGAAAATATTAAGTCTTTCTATTCCTGAATCTATTTATAGGGATGAAAACAATAAGGAGTTAGAGGGGGTTGGAGTTATCCCTGGAGAGTTTTTATTTTACGATTATGATCAGGCTATAGAGGGAAGAGATTCATGGCTCAATGGTCTAGAGTGAAAAAGGTACGGACACACTTTGGTGTCCACGTTGCGTTAATCAGAATAATACGCCTTGGACACCAAAGTGTGTCCGCACCTTTTTGCTTTATAAATCTAAGGGCAAGCTCACTGATGCGGATAATACGGTTTCCGTTGAATCAGTAAAGACACTGACGTTGTCATAGCTGAGAGTTTGATATTCAAAGACTAAACTAATTAAAGGCAACATGGTCCAACCAAGTCCGAGTTTAACACCTTTGCCAGACAACTCAGTTGAACCCATTTTTATTTTTGAGCTCATTACATATCCGGCCATGAAATCGAACATTGGGATTAATGTGAATCCTGCAGTAATGCCCGTTCTAGAAATATCGGCAGACGAGCCTAAAGAGGCTTGCGAAGCTGCGTAAGACTGTAAACCTGAAGCCATAGAGTAGTCTAATCCTACCCAAAGAGTAGGTATTGAATATCCAACTCGAGCTCCAAACATAGTTCCACTAAGAGCGTCGCTGATGGCAACACTAGATACTGTTGTACTTAATGTTCCGCCATTGTATCCAAGATAAGGCTCAATGTAGATGCCCGCTTGTGCTTCAAAAGAGATGAGAAAGAGCATTGCGGCTACACTCAAAATCAATTGATTGAATTTGTTTTGGCTTATTTTTTTGAATTCGTTCATGACTCCTCCTTGGAGAAAGGTAACTTAAAATTGCTAAAAAAATACATAAATTGGTATTGAGGACCCATCTCAATAATCATTTCAAGATATCATATTTTCAGAGTGAGACAGCTGTCTAGAGAGAATGACTCACTCAATTAAGACCAAGGACCGGTGAGTCTTAAAATGAGGCAAAAACCTATTTTTGGTAGTCAGATGTCTAATATTTAATCATCTAGATAGGATATAGGTCATTCCCACTAGGCATGGACTTTGAATTAGGTAGATGTAGGAGGAGTTATGAAGAAAGATAACCTATTACACTTTCCATTAGTGAAAAGAGTCGGTAAAATAGAAGCTATGAAGAGATTTAGAATGTTAAATCAAGAAAAGATTTTAGAGCAAAAAAAAGCCCTTTTGACGGGAGCTTTGGCTTCTATCTTGTTTATCATGTCATTTATTAACTCATCGTTACTGGACAATCGAGATATGGGCAAAAATCCTCAATTTGGAGCTCGTGGAGTGGCCAGTATAAATCAACGTGATTTAGAGTGGGAGCATCAGTTGGCCGCCAAGCTTTCGGTGAACGAAAGAGGGATTGCAAGCATAGGTTATCAACCCACATTGTTAGAGAAGCTTCAGTTTGAAACATTAGAAGGAAAATATTTTTTAAGTTTTGAAAACGGAAAAATCAGACATATTGAATATTCAGCTCATGCTCAAAGAAATCCTAATTATGTTAATAACAGAGAATTGTTTTTACAAAAGAATAGAAATTTAATTTCCCAAGACTTTGATCAAGTAGAAAAGAAAGAAACTAAAATTGAAGATCAATTTATTGTTGAGAATTATACATTAATGAAAGATGAAAAAATTGTGTCTAGTGCTCAATTCAAGCTAGACAAACATGGTCGTTTCTTAGGTCTAAGTATTCAATAACAAATACAGGCATTTCAAAAGGTACCAAAAGGTACGGACACACTTTGGTGTCCGTATTGCGTTAACTAAATAATGCGCTGTGGACACCAAAGTGTGTCCGTACCTTTTGTAAGTCTAAGTGGCACAAATCTAATGCTTTTGCTCAAATCAGCCGACAAAAGATTATGGTTATTGAGGATAAGTATACAAAAAATAAAATCGATACAAATAAGTTAGATATTTATGTAAATGACGAATTTAAGCTTTCTCAACAAGAAAGTCGTCCTATGCATAAAATTGCCAAGCCTATGGATCGTTTTGGGGCATTTTTAATAGATACATTTAGTGTTTTAATGCCTCTAACTACTCTTCTCACAGCAACAACAAAAAAGGATCTTGTTAAGTCTCAGTTGATTAATCAATCAGGTGCCGATCATGTTTTATTTTTTTCTATGCTTGCGATTTCTCTTTTTAGTGTGATTTTTTACCAAACAATTATGACGTGGAAGTTTGGAGCTACCATTGGTAAGTTATTTTTTGGGCTAAGGGTTGTCAATATTTGGACTCATAAGGCTCCTTCTCTTTATCAGGCCTTTATGCGTTCTTGTTTCTGGTGTTTGGAATCTTTATTGTTTTTTATTCCGAATCTATCGATCTTGTCCCATCAAAAAAGAAGACCCTTTCATGATCGAGCTGTGGAGACGGTTGTCGTCAGCATAAAGGCTATTCGATCTTCAACTCCAAACCCTTTGGAGCAAGCCATTGCTCATGCAGGATATGCGTCATTGGTTGTTACCATGGGATTGTTCTCGCTTGGTTTTATGATGAGATTTTCTGATGAGTTGCAAAAGTACCAAAGCGAAGAAGAGGTTTATGGATATAATCAGGAGACTTATAGTCTATGTGATGATGTAGATAAAGAAATGAAAGTTTGGAATTTTCAAAAAAAAGATCAAGAACGAGTTAAGCGGTTAAATGTAAGTATGTCTCTTTATGCGGCTGGCATTATCGGAGAAGAGTGTTTAGAAAAAGAGGTCGATTATGCCATTGAAAAGGATAAAGACAAGGGTTTGGCTTATTTAGCAAAATCTTTTGTTTATAAAGATGTCGTCGAAGTGTCTAATGAATATTTAAACCGCGTTTGTAAAGACGAGCCGAACAGTAGAGCTTGTTTACTCAGCCAAGCTATTTTGGCATGGGACTCTGAACACTGGCAAAAAGTGTATGCAGAAATTAATGATAATGATTTAACTCACGATTTTTTAAATATTTGGTCTATTCAATACTCTTATAAATCTGGAGATTTTAAAGCGGCAAAAGACTTGATTCAAAAAACCCATTTAAGGGGAGATTTATCTCAGTATTTAAATTCTGTCCGAACAAAAGTTTATTATGGACTTGATCAAACTAAAGAATCTGAAGTCGCTCAGGAGTTTGTTTTTGATTCGGTAGCCGAAAGCAGAAAAGTCGATTTGGCCGGATGGATATGTTTTCATGAGCTACAAAATTCTTGTGATAAATCCAATGGACGAAGTTGTGAAATTTTTTATAAGGCCGCCAAAGAAGATAAGGAATATCTAGAAGATGAAAAGTTAGGTTTAGCTTATGTTCGATATAATGAATGCCAAGATGAAAAAGGTTTGGCCTCTTTGCAAAGGGACATTCATGTCGCAGGAGCAAGATTGCTTGTTGAAGCCATTGTTGCAGGAAAAAAGGGAGAAGTCGACAGGCAAAATTTTCTTTTACTTTATTTGGCAAAAGACAAGAAGTTAAATTCTTCAGTACGATTAGAAGCCCTTTCAAGATTGTTTAAAAAGATGGATGCTCCCAAGTTGAAAGAAGAATTACCACAGTTAGTCGATCTTTGGATGGGATATGAGCCAAGTTTACAATGGAAAATTATAGGTCAGAATATTTTTGATAATTTATTAGATCGTCACATGAATGAATATTCATTGATGGTGGGAACAAAATTAAGAGATTACCAGAATAAATTTTTGTATCCTAATCCTAGTTTAGATCAAAATTTAGCAAAAGCCGCCTATCG
>JAGRAA010000251.1 GCA_020435185.1 Bdellovibrionales bacterium
ATGACATTTGCTATAAGTTGCGTGTCTTTTCCTAGTTTTTTGGTAGGTGCTATAGCGGTATATTTTATGAGTATAAAATGGGGATGGTTGCCTCCGGCCCTTTGGGATGGCCCTGAATATTATATTTTGCCAATGATTGTTTTGGGAGTTCGTCCTGCGGCGATTATCGCTCGGATGACTAGAGCAAGTGTTCTTGAGGTTATTAATTCGGACTATATTAGAACAGCTAAATCTAAGGGGTTATCGGAGAGAGTGGTTCTTTTTAAACACGTGCTGAAGAATTCATTGATTCCGGTTCTGACTTTCTCTGGTCCTTTGGTGTCGGGAGTGCTTACTGGTTCCTTTATTATAGAGTTAATCTTTGCAATTCCGGGTATGGGCAAGCATATGATTCAAAGTGTAACTAACAGAGATTATCCGTTAATTTTAGGTGTGACATTAATTTTTTCTGCAGCGTTAGTGCTTGCAAATTTAATAGTCGATTTATTGTATTCGTTTTTTGATCCAAGGATTAAATTGTCATGAGTAGTAGCGTGGTTCAAACAATCTCTAGTGGTGAAGTGGCTAAAAAATCAAAGTCTAATAGTTTATGGAGCGATTCTGTAAAGCGATTGAAGAAAAATAAAGCCTCCATGGTTTCTGCATATTTTATTATTTTTGTCTGCTTCGTTGCTCTCTTTGCAAAATACTTGGCTCCCTACTCTTTTGAGACTCAAGATATGTCTAAAATTTTAATGCCCCCTGGACCGGATAATTGGTTAGGTACAGATAGTTTGGGAAGAGATATTTTTTCTCGAGTTATTTACGGATCTCGTATGTCGATGGCTGTTGGTATACTGACTTCAGTGATTTCTCTTATATTTGGTTCTATTTATGGAGCTGTCTCTGGATGGTTTGGTGGAAAAGTAGATTCTTTCCTTATGAGAATCGTAGATATTTTATATTCCATTCCAACCCTGGTTTTAATGATTTTGGTCAAAGTGGTTTTTGATAGTGTAAGTTTATTTGATGATCCAGAGTTGAAAGCATTATCTAGTATTTTATTGGCATTGAGTGTAGTGGGCTGGGTGACATTGGCTCGAGTAGTACGAGGACAAGTGCTTCAAGCTAAACAAAACGTTTATGTGGAAGCGGCTATAAGCATGGGCGCGAGTTCCTCGTGGATTATCATAAAACATATTTTTCCGAATATTTTAGGACCGATTATTGTTTTATTAACTTTTCAGATTCCTTCAAACATTTTGTTTGAGAGCTTCTTAAGCTTTATCGGTTTGGGTCTACAGCCTCCTTACTCTAGTTTGGGCGTGTTGGCTAATGAAGGGTGGCGATCATTAGAGAACTATCCTCACTTAATTATTTCACCTTCAGTGGTACTATTTCTAATAATGTTAGCGTTTAACTTATTTGGAGATGGATTAAGAGACGCCTTCGATCCAAAGTTGAAAGGTCGATAAAAATACAAAAAGGTACGGACACACTTTGGTGTCCGTATTGCGTTACAGGTTATTAAGACTTTATTTTGCGAAGTATCCCTGGGTAGATGTTTTGTGATAGCAATTTAGTGTCTGAGAGTTTTGATTTGTATCTTTCGTAGCGTCTGTAGAAACAAGTGAAATTTCAGCTTTATTTCCATTTGAAAAATCAGTAGGCGTTTTATCGTTAAATGTTACGAATTTGAATTTAAAAGAATAATCTACTTGGTCTTCATATGTACCAGAGTAGCTCGGTTGTAGATCGGTCTTCCTATAAAAGAAGGGTTTTTTGTCTGTATGAGCGCTTCCTCCTGATGGCATAGAAAGGTTTATAGGAATATACCCCATAACACGAACGGGCCAAACCTTCCAAAAAACATTACTGTACGTTCCTGACGTAATTGACTCAGGATAAATCATGATAAAAGAGCGTTTTTCACTTAAATATGCGTTTGAACAGACATAGTGCTCTCCTTCGAAGGGTAGTTGATACTTTGGTACTCCCTTAAGAGAGAAAGCTTGCCCGACAAACCGTCGAGTACGAAGAGAGTTTTTTTCTAAACTATTTGTCCGCAAATATTGATAGCCTATTTCGTGACTTATCAGGGCGGCGTAATTAACACTATCCATTTTGTCTATTAAGTCTTGGTTGATATAGATTCTATTTTCAACATCATGGTAAATCACCAATTGTTCGATATCACAGTTTCCTCCTGGGAGTACCATTTCATATGAATCGTTTGAAAGAGCGAGTTTTTTTCCTCTCAACTTGATTAAATTACCATAACTTTCATGCCACCAGGCTGCTTTTTCTTGAAGTTGGCGTCGAGTATGCTCGATGTACGTCACGGGTTCATTATCGTACTTTATCCCATTGCTTATATTGACAGGGAAAGAGCCCGCAAATTGGTCGATAAAGGTGCTCACAAGCTCTTCAACGGATTGATCAGATTTAATCATTTGTCTTTTATAGATTTCTCTAGATTCCCATAAATCTAATAGTTCAACGGAGGTAATGTGATTTTTTTCATCTCGGCAGACAACGCCTTTTCCTCCTCCGCTACTTCCAGCCCCTAAACTTGC
>JAGRAA010000252.1 GCA_020435185.1 Bdellovibrionales bacterium
TCGAACCAACCTCGTTGATCGAATCAATCTGCAAAGATATCTGCCGAGAGGGAGCTGAACTCGGCTCGACACTAAGAAGCTCGCTTTCACTCAAAAGACGATTTTCTACTTCTTTAATTATGGCCTTCGTATCGAAAGGCTTCCAAAAAAGACCGTCAGCTCCTTTTTCAAATATTTCTTCCACAGAAAAGTCCGCATAACCAGTGGTCAATATCACTTCAGGAAAATACAGATTTTTGGACTTCACATTGTCTAATAATTCCAATCCTGTTCCGTCGGGCATTCTCACATCGGTAATGATTAAATCCACTGTTTTTTTATTCAAGATGTCCCAGGCTTCTCGACCACCATTGGCTGTAATGACATTAAAATCCACTAATTCAAAAGCCACCGAGGTCGCATCCACGATGTCTGGCTCATCATCAACCAATAAAATTGTCATATCTTCAGGTGACATGAAACTCCTTTGCCTACAGATAAATTGTATCCTAATTTCAAAAAAATATAACCGCCATTAAGGAAGCTAGATGTTCATCGGGATTTTTGTCTCAATTGAGTAAAGAATTCTTTTAGCAAAACAGAACATTTCTCTTCTTCTACCCCTCCAACAAATTCAACTTGATGATTCAGACGAGAGTCACTTAAAAGACTATAAAGACTTTCCACAGCACCGGCCTTTGGATCTCTTGCTCCAAAAACAAGTCGTTTTATACGAGAATTTAAAATTGCACCGGCACACATGGAGCAAGGCTCAAGAGTTACATATAGAGTACACGGCACTAGCCTCCAGCTTTTTTTAATTTGATTTGCCTTTCCGATAGCTAAAACCTCTGCATGAGCCCCAGCCAATTGCAGCGCTTCTCTCTTGTTAAAGGCCTCAGATATAACTTGGTCATCGCAAACCAAAACCGCACCCACTGGAACCTCATCCAAAGAAGACGCTTTCTTAGCTTGATCAATAGCTAACATCATGAAATAATTATCTTTTTCTAAAACATCGGTTGTCGCCATGCAAAATTTTGTACCGAATAGGATGCTTCTTGTCAAACCCCTTATATTTTGCTAGTTTTTTGCGCTTATAACTTCTATGAGGTAGTTTATGCCGCCTCTAAATTATTTATGCCTTTGAAAGGTGGTGATTAGTTTGGCTTACGTCTTTTTACGTGATAGCGAGTCTTTTGAGCAAGCGTTCAAACGTTTCAAAAAATCTTGTGAAAAAACAGGAATTTTATCTGAAATTAAAAAACGCGAACACTACGAGAAACCTAGTATTAGAAAGAAGAAAAAATCTATTGCTGCTCGAAAACGCGTGTTGAAAAAAACTAAAAGAGGATTTTAATTCATTATGTCCATTAAAGAACAACTCATGGCTGACATTAAGTCAGCCATGAAAAACAAAGAATCTGATAAATTAGCCACCTTGAGATTTCTACATTCCGCCATAAAAAATAAAGAAATTGAAGTCAGACCTAAAGAGTTAACCGAAGATGACGTTTTAAGTGTCATTAAAAAGATGGTAAAACAAAGAAAAGACTCCATAGAGCAATATGAGGGAGCTGGACGCCAAGACTTAGCGGATAAAGAAAAGGCGGAACTTGTCTTCATGAACACTTATCTCCCCGAACAATTAAGCGAAGAGAAAGTTCTATCCATCGTAAAAGAAACCATTACCGAGCTTGGAGCTAAAGACATGAAAGACATGGGTAAGGTCATGCAAGCTGTTTTAACAAAAACCGGAGGAGCCGCCGACAATAAAGTCGTTAGTCAGCTCGTTAAACAAAGCCTCAACTAAACGTTAACTTTTAACCTATAGAGAGTTCATATGGCATTCTCACAAGAATTTATCGAGAAAGTCAGAGAAGCTTCCAATCTAGTGGATGAAGTTTCTCAATTTACCGAACTCAAACGAGCAGGCTCTCAGCTTACGGGTCTTTGCCCGTTCCCTAGCCACAATGAAAAAACAGCCAGTTTTTCAGTATCAGAATCTAAACAAGTCTACCATTGCTTTGGTTGTAAAAAGTCTGGGAATATTTTTAACTTCCTTCAAGAGCTAAGAGGCTTTAACTTTCCCGAAGCGATAGAATACCTTGCTCAAAAAGCTTCTATCCCCATTCCTATAGAAGACAACACAAAACCTTTTTCCAGTGAAAGTAAAAATGCAAAAAAAACTTTGCTAGCCATAAATAAAATGGCTGGAGAGTATTATCATTTACAACTCAAAAAACATTATAGTAATCCTGCGATTCAGCAATTTTTATCTTCACGAGGTTTGACAAAAGATATTATCAAAACCTTTCATCTTGGTTTTTCAACCTCCTCATGGAGTGGCCTTCTAGATCACCTTAGATCTAGAGGTGTATCTTTAAAACTTATAGAACAACTAGGTTTGATAAAAAAATCTAAAAAAACAGGAGACTATTTTGATCTCTACAGAGAACGAATTATGTTTCCAATACTCAACCCTATGGGAGACTGGATTGGATTTGGTGGCAGAGTATTGGATCAATCCTTACCAAAATATATAAACAGTTCTGAGTCTGAAATTTTTAACAAAAGCAAAACACTTTATGGTTTAGATGAGACTGCAAAACATATTCGGACCAAAGATGAAGCGATCATTGTCGAAGGATATATGGATCACATCGCCCTTTATAAATCAGGAATTAAAAATGCTGTGGCCACCTTAGGGACAGCGCTCACTCCGTCTCATGCAAAAATGCTAAAACGTCTATGCAAAAAGGTCATCGTTCTCTTTGACGGAGATTCTGCTGGCCGATCAGCGGCGGAAAGAAGTTTAAGTATTTTGCTCTCCGAAGGGCTTCTCGTTCACGGATTATTTCTACCCAACAAAGTGGACCCTGATGATTTTATCAATGAAAATGGAAAAGACGCCTTAATTCAAAAAATAGAATCTGCACCGGATTTATTTTACCTTATCATCGATGCTTATTTAACTGACTATTCTGGCCAACCCTCTGAGCAAGTGACAATTTTAAGAAAAACTGTACCCATCCTATCCACTGTTTCAGATCCTGTATTATTCGATATTTATAAAAATGAGGTCAGCCAAAGACTAAAGCTCGACCCTCAAACGATAAACAAAGCAATTGCGTCATATAAAAAGGAGAGGCAAAGAGGTCTTTCTAACCACCCCTCTCCGTCTTCACCTCCTTTGCCGACACAAAATAAAGCTAATAATTTTAAATATATAGACAAAGTTGTAGTAAAGAATCCTCCTCCCGCAGAAAAGCTTCTCTTAAATATCGCTCTTATGAAGTCCAGTTACTTTACTCAAATTCTTGAATCTGGAATTTTGGAACATTTTTCGCATCAAGAGGTTCGAAAGATCTTCTCAAAAGCTGAACAGACTTATAGACAAATGCCTAATAAATTTGATAATTTAACTGCTTTACTGGGATCTTATGTTGAACCTCAAAATCTACTGACTATGCAGTTTGGACCTCCATTGCTTAATGCACAAGAAGAGGACGTTCAAAAGATGATTGTCGATTGTCAGCAAAAAATTAAAGAGGTTACCTTAAAGAATTTAGTAGAAAAAACTAAAGCTAAATTCGGAAAAACAGACGGCTCTGATCAGCTTCAAGAGTTGGAACGAATTATGAATATTTATAAAGATAAACATAATTTAAGAAATCAAAAAAAGCCCCAAAGTTGAGTTTATACGACTTTAAAAACGGTGGAGAAGGATATAGATGGCCAAGAAAGACAATAACCAAAATAGTAACAACCAAGAAATTGAACTCTCTATTGAGGATCAAAGAAGAATTATTCTTGAAGAAATTCAAAGGTTTATTAATTTGGCTAAAGAGCAAGGCCAAATCACCATTCAAGAAATCAATGACTTGCTTCCAAAAGAAATTGTTGCTTCTGAAATTTTGGATCAGTTCATGCAGGCCATGGATCGCAACAATGTAAATATTATAGAAGACCTTGAAGATTCTTCAGAGCTTAGTGCCTCTGAATCCAGCGATGAAGAGTTTGCATTAGAAAATCCTGATGATGAAGAAGAAAAAGAAACCTCTGAGGACTCTAAAGGAAACGACCCTGTTAGACTTTATCTCCGAAAAATGGGAAGCGTTTCTCTCTTAACTCGAGAGGGAGAGGTAGAAATTGCCACTCGTATTGAACGTGGTGAAAGAGAAATCGTAAGAGCAATTTTAATGTCTCCCATCGGAACAAATGAAATTATCATGCTCAGTGATCGACTCGATGAAGGCCGAATTAAAATGAAAGCCATTTTTAGAGGTCTTGAAGATGAAGAGACTCAATACGAAGAACAAGAGTACATTCAAAAAATTGAAGAACTCATTGGCCACATTAAAAAATATAGAAAATCTGCTGATAAATATTTTAAAGCCCTAAAAGAAAATCTTCCAGGGTCTGCAAAAGCATTAGAAGCAACAGAGTCTTTGGCCGCTCTTAATGAAGAGTTGATGGTAGACTTCGAAACCATTAACTTTAACAGAAAAACCATTAATCGAATTGTTATTAAGTTTAAAAATTTAGTGGGTCGAATGACCGAGCTCAGAAGACGCATCAAAGAAGCTGTTAAATATACCTTTTCTAAAGACCTTGAGTCCTTAGTGGGCCGATACAAAATGGTCGAAGGTGGCAATGAGTCTGAGTTGAAAAAAATTAATCAGGACACTGGTCTCTCTTACAACAACTTTAAAAAGTATGCCGTTCAAGCCGCTGACGCCCAAGCTCGATTAGATCGCCTTCTTAGAGACACAGAAATGTCTTTTGAGTGGATTCGTGAAACTTATACTCAGATCTGGAAAGGTGAACGTCAGGCCGATTTAGCAAAGTCTGAACTTGTTGAAGCTAACTTGCGTCTTGTTGTTTCTATAGCCAAAAAATACACAAACCGTGGCCTACAGTTTTTAGACCTAATCCAAGAAGGAAATATTGGACTAATGAAAGCCGTGGACAAGTTCGAGTATAGAAGGGGTTATAAATTTTCTACTTATGCAACTTGGTGGATTCGTCAGGCCATTACTAGAGCTATTGCCGACCAAGCAAGAACCATTCGAATTCCTGTTCATATGATCGAAACGATCAATAAGTTAGTAAGAACCTCACGCCTACTCGTACAAGAACTCGGTAGAGAGCCCACTCCTGAAGAAATTGCTGATCGCATGGATATGCATGTAGAAAAGGCTAGAAAGGTCCTTAAAATTGCCAAGGAGCCTATCAGCTTAGAAACTCCAGTGGGTGAAGAGGATGACTCTCACTTAGGAGATTTCATTGAGGATAAAAAGGTCATTAATCCTGGCGATGCCATAATTAATTTAAATTTAGCAGAACAAACAAGACGAGTACTATCAACCCTCACTCAGAGAGAAGAAAAGGTTTTGAGAATGCGTTTTGGTATTGGAGAAGAAAGTGACCACACTCTTGAAGAAGTGGGACAAGACTTTAACGTAACCAGAGAACGAATTCGTCAGATTGAAGCTAAGGCACTAAGAAAGCTTAGACACCCTAGCCGATCTGGTAAGTTAAAAACCTTTGTAGATAGTTGATAGCTAAACGTGTAAATCACGAGATTTTTTCTCGTGATTTTCTTCGTATTTTTTCGTAAAACACTAAAAACCCATGATGGGGGCATAGCTTAGTTGGTTAAAGCATCCGGCTCATAACCGGAGGATCCGAGGTTCGAGTCCTCGTGCCCCTACCATTTGTCAAGCTTTTCGAACACCGCACATTAAAAAAATCAGAGGCGACAGGGTGAGAACCCTTGTCGCCTTTTTTATTTTTGAATTCAAGCACTTTGCCTTGTTTTGGGCACAAAAAAAGGCGGGAGCCCAATTCAATGGGCTCCCGCAAAAGGCTACTCTCGTCAAGTTTGTAGCTGATGGTGATACTTTCTTTGCCAACGTCGATTCTGTGAATCAAGCGTCGTAAAATTTTTGATTTGATTTCATGCTCCTCACCAGAAATCAGTTTTTGTAAAGACATTAAAAACCTTCGGTAATTTTCAAGCTCCATAGGTGGCGCTTGTGCTGGTGCTTTTAAGTTCCGAGAGGACAACTGCGATTCAATTTCTGACTTGAGCCCTTCAATTTTTTCCATTTGTTTAAAAATAGGCGTAGCAGAAACTGATTTTGGCAGTTGGGCCAGTCTTTCAGATAAGGCATCGAGTTGACTGTTATAGCCGTAAAGTTTGGCCTTGAGTTTTTCTAATGGATTGGCCATTTGACTCAGTTTGTGAATCTTCCAGGCTTCTTTTAAAAGTTTCTCGGCCAGACTTTTACTTTGAATTAAATTTTCTACTTCTTTCAGCACAATACCTTCAAGCTTATTGGCTAGAAATCTACGATGATTGCCGCACTCAAAACTCGACTGTGAAAGTGTAGAACCTCTCTTTGTCCGCCAGGAGTGCTCATAGTAGGGAATCTTTTTATTTTTCCCATGAGCTGATTTTCCTGACAGGTAGTCTCCACAGACTTCACAAAAAGTTATACCGGATAATAGATAAGGATGCCTTTTGGGCGAGTGAGATTTCTTACGCGATTTATTATGCGTGAGCATCTTTTGCACCCGATCAAAAACAGCCTTGGTTATGATGGGCTTCCACACGGCCTTAACATCGACCTCGTTACCCTTATCCTTAAAACTTCTAACACCGATGTAGGCTTTGTTTCTTAGAATGTGGTGAAGATTATCGACAGTAAAATAGTCTAAGCGAAATTTTCCACCACCTCTGGTAAAACGCTCCATCTTATAACCATTTTCGTTAAGCCACTTTGCTGCTTGCGAGAGGGACTCTTCTTTCAAAAAGGCTTTAAAGCAGGCCCTTACGATTTCAGCATGATCGTTGTTAACGTTCAAATAACCAGGCTTATCAGTGATTAAGCTATAGCCAAATGGCACAACCCCACCGTTGTAAAGCCCTCGCTTGGCGCGAGCATTCATATTTAATGAAACTCTTTCAGAAACTTGCCTGCGTTCAAATTGGGCCAGATTTGCCATGGAAAATAGCACTAATTCTCCAGCAGCGGTTGTGGTGTCAAAGTTTTCCCGTAGACTCTGAAATCCACAACCATGGCTTTGCATAAGATCCCAGATTTCTGCAAAATCTTTAATGGATCTAGAGATTCGAGACAGTTCCGTAGCCATTACAAAATTGATTTTGCCCTCACGAATAAACCTTAGTAAGCGTTGCAGCTCCGGCCGATTGGTATCTTTTCCAGAGCGAGCGCGATCAATAAAGATTTCAATAATTTCCC
>JAGRAA010000253.1 GCA_020435185.1 Bdellovibrionales bacterium
TAGGCCAAAGCCAAGGGTTTAATGAATCTTTGAAGAGTTTTCTCTTTGCCAGAGATTAAAAAAACCCAGTATTAATAAGGGTTTGTATTAAATTGAGACATAAACAGACTTAAATCCAGTGGTCAATCACACTAGTTTTAATAAATTTTATATTTTTGATAAAATAGAAGGAGGGAAATCCCGAAAAACCTTATGAGGGGTGCTTTTGAAGGATTTTAAAGAAAAAAATGTAGCCGAGTTATTGATATCATCAAATGAATTTTTTGTTGAAACGGTAAACGAAGCTATTGAAAAACGAAAAGTTAAAACATTACCTCAGGCAAAACTATATCTAGCTAACCTGATGAATTACTTTATGGTGAGTGAAAATCTCTATGGCGAGTCTAATTCAGAGACCCTGGCCGAGCAATTCTTGACGGCAATTAATGCTGAGAGAAGTATTCAAGTTGAATTATTAAAAAAATTAGGAGATACCAGCTTATATATTTCTGGTTTTTTTGGTGATTCTTTAAAACGTAAAATAGTTGATTTAGATTACTATATAGACATGGGTGGTAATGCCTATGGATCTTTAGCCGGTGTCGAAACGGTGAGTGAGAGGGCATTACTATGGGAAGAATTCTCAAATAAGTTTGTGGAATTTGTAGATGTGCTTACATATATAAGTCAGAAATCATTGGTTCAAACTAACAAAGATCTATTGAGGCTTTATGATAGATATTTGTCTACAGGATCAAGGTTGGCAAAGGAAGAGCTTATTGAAAAAGGTCTTTTACATCCTCAGCTCAAAAAAGCAGGACAACAATAAAAAGCGTACATTTTTCTAAAAAGTTTTACCCAATAAGGGGTGTTTAAGGTAAATTGAATCTATGTTTAATCTTGGCTTTTCAGAATTATTTGTTCTTGCTGTAATTGCTCTTCTTGTGATTGGGCCGAAACAACTCCCCGAGGTTGCTCGTACTTTGGGTCGATTATTAAATGAATTAAAGCGCGCAACTGGCGACATGACAAAAAGTTTCATGGATGCGAAAAATGAAATGGATCATATGTCTAGCAAAGCCAAAAGTGATTTAGAAGAAAAACTGACGATTCAAGATCTTCAACGCATGATAGAGAAAAAAGCAGGTCTCGAAGCAGTTAAAAACGACTTAAATAACATAGCAAAAGGAGATGTGTCTTCTAAACCTGTTGAGGCCATCTCTGAACTCAAGGATAACTCTCCAGAAAAGAAAAACACCGAAGATGAGTAGCTCAGAATCTTTAGATAAAAATCAACCTCTAGAAGACCACCTGGCTGAGTTAAGAAAGCGTTTAATAAATATTATTATTATTATATTTATTGGATTTATTGTTTGTTGGAATTTTAGTGAAATTATTTTTGAAATTATCCGTAAACCAATATCTCCACATTTGCCCACCGGAGGTTTGGTCTTTACGGCTCCCATGGATAAGTTTTTGGCTCATATTAAAGTATCGTTGTTTGCTGGAATGGTGGTGAGCTGTCCACTTTGGATTTATCAATTGTGGGCGTTTATTGCTCCGGGGTTATATAGAAAAGAAAAAAAGTACAGTTTAGTATTTATGTTTGCGGGTACTTGTTTGTTCTTAACAGGAGTCAGTTTTGTTTATTTTGTTGTGTATCCATTAGCCTTTGACTTTTTAATGAATTTTGGTGGCGGTGAAGACAAGCCGATGATTACGATCAATGAATATTTATCTTTTTTTACAACGACGACATTGGTTTTTGGAGCTGTATTTGAAATGCCTTTGATCTTTGCGATTTTAGCGATGATGGGAATTGTCGAAAAGCAAATGCTGGTTAAATTTAGACGATTTGCTATTGTTATACTTGCTGCTTGTTCGGCTATATTTACTCCTCCGGATGTGATCAGTATGATTTTAATGATGATACCCATGTTGCTGTTGTATGAAATTTCTGTATTTTTAGTAGGAGTGTTAGAGCCGCCACCAATCGATGAGGATTTAGAGGACACATGATCATTAAAGAGGTGTCTGATATTTCTTATGCGAAGACGATTAGTAATTTTCAAATTCAGATGGCCTTAGAGACAGAGAATTTAAAATTAGATCCAGAAACAGTATTAGAGGGTGTGAAGGCTGTGTTTTTAGACTCTTCTAAGGGACACTATGTGGTTTGTGAAGATGACGATCAGGTGGTGGCTTCTCTATTGATTATGAATGAGTGGAGTGATTGGAGAAACGGCAATGTCATTTGGGTTCACTCGGTTTTTGTTTTGCCAGAATATAGAGGACAAAAAGTCTTTGCTAAGATGTATGCTTTTTTACAAGGTAAGGTGAAGCGAGATTCTAGCCTAAGAGGTATTCGACTTTACGTAGACAAAACAAATATCCCCGCTCAGTCCGTCTATAAAAAAATCGGAATGAATAATGATCATTATGATTTGTATGAATGGATGGCCAAATAATCGGGTGCAAAAGGTACGGACACACTTTGGTGTCCCTGGTGCGTTATTTGTATTTGTGTGGACTCAGTAGCGAGTAAACCCTCTGTTTTCAGAAAAACCTAAAAATTGATTGTTTGATGGACATTATGTAGAAAATAAATATTCTAATGAAATGAATATTTTATCTATAATTTTTGTATCAATAGCTTCTTTTGCAAACGCGACAAATTTTGGGGGAGCGATGCACGGAAGAAAAATGGCTGTCAGCTATAAGTCAACGTCTGTTGGAGAACACATTCTGGTTGTAAAAGAAAGGGTAGGGATCGAAAATAAAAAAGCAAAGTTTAGGCAATCACAGGTGGTTTCATTAAATTTAAAGCGTGGTGAATCTCTGTCGAGTTACAACGGTTTTCAATGCCGAACCGACAATGATGGATTTGTATATGGTGTTATTTTAAAAGGTAAGACCAAGGAGCATGAAGCGTTTTTACCAGAACGAGCTTGGCTTGTTGATGAAAAAAAATTTAATCTCAACCCTATTGATGTTAGTACGGTTAAATGTAGATGGTCGCCAGATGGAGAAATCACCTATGAAAACAAATAATCTAAATAAAATAGTGTCAACGATGCTAAAATTAAGACATGTCAAAGCTTAAATTTTCTGAAGATCAAGTATCTAGAGGTTTTCCTGAATTTAGGGGTGAGGTTTTTTTGGGTCTCGGTGAGATAGCTAATGGTCGTTTTGCAACTCGAATTACTAAAGTAAAGGTCTTCGTACTGGGAATCATAATTATTTTTAGCTATATTTTTTTATTGGTCTTTGCCTTGGATACAAATGTCCAATTGATCTCAGCATTTATTTTTGGAATTTCATTGCTTTTCTTTGTTTTGTCAATTTCTCATGACTGTGCTCATGGGGCGTTTTCGAAAAAACGTATAGTAAATATCTTACTTCTTCATGTTCCGTTTGCGTTACTGGGTATTGACCCGAAGATGTGGCAAATGCGACATTTAAAATCTCATCATAAATTTCCAAATATTGATGAGTGTGATGCAGATATCGATGAAAACCCATTTATAAGATTGTCTCCGAATCAAGATTTTAAGCCATGGCACAGATTTCAACATCTTTATGCGCTTGTTTTGTATACATTCGTAGCGATTCATGCTGTTTGGATTCAGGATTTGAATTATATGAATAGAGAGAAACTTGCAAATATGAATAATTGGCATAAGTTAGTTCCGTCTTGGACAAGATTTTTTGCTTACAAAAGTATACATGTGAGTTGCTTTTATCTGCTTCCAATTTATTTTATGCAAAATTCATGGGCTGAAATAGTTTTAGGATCTTTATTTATCCAAGGAGTGATCTCTTTATTCTTTATTCTACCTTTAATTGGGACACATTTTTCGGATAAAGCAGCGTTCCCTACATTGAAAGACGGAAAAATTGAATACAGCTATCCTCATTATCAAATTGTTGCTAGCATTGATTGGAACCCTACATCTAAATAGTTTGCGAACTGATGGGAGGTTTAAATGCCCATTCAGCACATCATCTGTTTTCTGAAATCAGCTCCTCTCACTATCATTGGATTTCGACAAAGATTTATGGCTTTGCAAAAAAAATAAAATCAATTATGTCCAGATGAATCTAAAAGGAGCTATAAAGTCACATTTTCGTTTCCTAAAAAAAATGGCTCTTCAACAGAGTCCAATAAATGGTATTCGAAGTTAAAATAAAACGTCTTTTACCAACTCTTTGCATGTTGCGAGTTTTCTATATTGTAATGAACCTCAGCCAAGCCTTAAAGTCAGATATGTTAGGAGGGTCGATCATTTCAAGTTGCGGAAGAAGCGCAATAGAAAGACAATTTATTTATTCTAGGTATTGAAATCGGCACGATATAAGCATAAAAACTTCCAATGTGACTTAGTTTAATCATTGAGATATTTATTTGTTTATGAAAAGGGTGCTTATAATCGGAATATGTGGGGCGGGAAAGTCTACTCTAGCATTAGAAATGAGTAGAAAAACGCAATTGCCTTTGATCCATTTAGATCAGCAATATTGGAACCCTGGGTGGGTGGAAACATCTGCTGAAGAATGGCGAAAGAAGATCATAGATTTGGTCGAGCAGGACGAATGGATAATGGATGGCAATTACGCTTCTACTTTTAATCTTAGGTTCCCCAAGGCAGATACAATCATTTATTTAGATTATTCACGCCCTGTGGCTCTATATCGTGCCCTCAAACGGACACTGAAGCTCCATGGTAAAGTAAGACAAGATATGGCATCGGATTGCCCAGAAAGATTCAATTGGGAGTTTCTTCAGTATGTTTGGAGCTTTCATAAATTACATCGACCTAAAATTGAAACTGCATTGCTTGATTTAAGTAAAGATCAAACCCTTTATCGTATAGCAGACCCTAGAGAAGCGAACTCTTTGATCGAGAGAATTGTACGCTTTAAGCCAGAAAGAGATCGGCAATGATTCATTACAAAATCTAAACATTTAGTGTACCTATATTGAGACTCACCAGGAAAACGATTGCGTCTAAAATCATATTCAATATTTCCTTCTTTCTTCATGACATCCAGCAAGGTGAAAAGGGAACTGTTACCTTTTGTATTTTAAATTTGCAGCTTTAAGATATTTTAAGCCGACGGCAAAACCGGATAGTGCGCAGACAACAAATCCGTGAAAACCATCGCGAAAGCCGCCCTTGAGAAAGTATGCTTTAAAAAACCGTAGAGTGCCATTTATAAAAAAACTGGCCACCAAGAATTTTTTATTCTTTTTCAAGACCTCTTGAGCGCCTAACGCTGAGTATTTGTTAATCGTGTTTATATGGTCCTCAATGGTATGAAAAGAATAATGGTGAGCAAGGGCTTGTAATTTTTTAATCTCGAGAGATTCATCTGGAAGAAGAGTTTCATGAACGTCAGATTCGCTCCAACGGCAATGGTCTTTAGGAAACAGCCTTTTTTGAAAATCAGGAAACCAATCCGAGTGGTGTATCCAGGTTCCACAATAGTTGGTTAATCGGTTGAGAGCATAAACCCCACTTAGGTTTTGTTTGAGCTGATGAATTTCTTCTACTAACTCATCACTCAGCTCTTCATCGGCATCAAGAGAAAGAATATAGGGCCCTTGAGCAAGTTGATTGGCGTAGTTTTTTTGCTGGCCATATCCCATCCAAGGATGGTCGAAAAATTTAACCTTATCAAAAGATTTGCAAATTTCAGGCGTATGGTCTGAGCTGCCTGAATCCACAACGATAATCTCGTCGCAAACAGAAGCAAGAGAAGATAAACAACGTTTGATGTTTCGTTCTTCATTTTTACATATTACGACACCACTTATTTTCACAGAATTTCCTATAGGTATTGTTTTACACTATTATAAACCAATTGAGGCGAAAGGCCACTCATTGGGTTTTTTAAGTTTTTATTCTCTTCAGCCTCTAAGTTAATAGCTTTGGGCCCAATAGCCCCCCAGCGCTTTTTTGATTGCACTTTAATTGGAGGATAGATGCCGACACAAGGAACACCTGACGAAGCGGCAAGATGAATCACCCCAGTACTAGGTGCCATGACCACTTTGGCGTTTTGGAGGACAGCGATGAGTTCATCGGCACTCAACTTTCCGTTAAGCCATTTAAAATGAGGCTGCTGATTAAATTCTTGAAAAAGAGGCTCAATGTAGGGCCAATCGGAATCGGTCCCGGTGATAACAATGGTTTGATCTTTTTCAAGTTGTTTTATGAATTCTATATAGCATTCAGGTGGCCAGTTTAAGGCACTTCCACGCATGCCGGGGTGAACAACCACATAGCTTTGTGGCATAAGGTTTAATTCGGCCAATATATTAGTGTCGTCATTATTGTATATAGGAGTATAAGCCTCAGAAAAGTCATACTC
>JAGRAA010000254.1 GCA_020435185.1 Bdellovibrionales bacterium
AGGAACATAATTTGAAATTTGTGCAGTTAAAAGTTGTTCATCAGATTCTGTGCAATTGGTCGCCAATCTCCCATCTGAGCTACAGGTACCATTTGCCAAAGCAGAAATCTGCTTTGGTGTTCCACTAACCTGTTCGGTATTGATAATTGTTCCATCTCTATATGTATATTTAAACTGTTGATAGTTATAATACTGTTGAAATTGTTTTCTCTTATATTTCATTCGAACTCTTCTAAAGACAGCTCGGGATTTAATCTTGTAAGAAACACCACCATCATTAAGCGTATAGTTCGCCTTCAATTTTGTGGTTCGCAAATTATAAGTTCTTTTTATTTTTGCAACTTCTTTATTATTAAACCCTACTTGATATTGAAATCCACAGCCAGCATCTCCTGGATCACAAGAAGAACTCACCGCTGTAGGGACTTCCACCTGAGAAACTTGACCCGCTCTAGTGCTTCCTTCAACACAGCCACTGAAGTCAGATTCGTCATTTTCATTGGTGACTATGACAAAGGCTTGAAAGGAACCTGGCTCAGCATCAACATCTGTGGCTTTTAAGAGAGAGCACAACCCTTGCTCCTTAGTGTCTCCATTTGCCCCCACATTTACAGATGAATTAAATTGAGCTTTAAAATTTTGAAACTGACTATGATCCATTGCGCTCGAAAACTCCAAGGGATCTCCATTAGGAGTGTATGAATCGTGAATTCCTATTTTATTTATTTCTGTAAAAGAAAACGGAGCGGCATTAACCGAGGGCTTTCGCGAATCAATGGCCTGACCACGATTTCCATTAGTTGAAAATTTATCAATATTATTACCGTAAGATAATAGATATTCTGTTGCCCCCACCGTTGGTTTTTCACCATTTTGCCAAGTAGTCGTATAAACTCTGGCTTTACCACTAAAGCCCACCAGCTTATCGGCTACGTTTTCTAGAGCATTCCCTGTTTTTTCTTGGATTGGTCTCATAGAATCTGAGTTATCAACGATAGCCGTTACGTTTATTTTAGGCCTATTTTCAGAACGATCGGGGTCAAAAGAGAGCTTCACCAATTCAGCGTTACCCATGAGAACCCGGGATAACTCACCACTTTGGTTTTCGAAGTTAATTTCAGAACAATTCTGAAATGTGCTTACCAGTAGAAATATACTCACTATAGCTAGGCCATAGGAGCGCGACAAATGCGTTAACTTTTTCATAACTTAACCCTTTTGATATACAAAAAACCGTCCATAAATATATCTTTTTTAGAATATCATACACACCGAGATATGTGATAAAAAGTAGGCTTTTTTCGTAATTCTGCATCAAATCGAAACACAACAATTGATCAAAAACATCAATACCTGCCTCAACTGTTGCAGCTTTCTATTTATTCTCATTTTCGTACACTTTGATCATAAATAAAGACAGTTTCTCAAGAGCACAAACCATAAAATCTAAATTAGAGTTCGACGCTCAGACTAAACCCGATCTCCGAATTTCCGAAATATGGTGATCCAGATTTCGTGGAATTGATAATGAAACAATTCTATCTAGAAAAACCAGCATTACTTGAAAACTCTAATTTAGGGTTTTCTTTTTCAAGCCAGCCAATATCCCACTCCCTGTCGAGCAAAACCACATCCAGATCATTTTTGTCTTTAAATCTTTGCTGAGAACCTTCTACTGTTCCAGCAAAAGGCTTTCCTTCAAGCATGGGCCAACGAGCGACTGTATAACTTAATCTATCTAATCTCACTTCAAGTTTATACTCTTCTTTCAGCCTGTGAAGCATAACATCGAATTGCAATTCTCCAACAACACCAATAATAGGCTCTTGCATTCCTACAATCGGATCATAAAAAACCTGTACGGTTCCCTCTTCAGACAATTGCTGAACCCCTTTTTGCAACTGCTTCTTTTTCAATGGATCTTTAAT
>JAGRAA010000255.1 GCA_020435185.1 Bdellovibrionales bacterium
TTGGATCAAATGGACAGAAGAATTTTGGATTTAATTAATTATAAGTTTAAAGGAGGGCCAGTGGGAATAGACACCTTGTCGGCAGCCCTTAGCGAAGAAACGGACACCATCGAAGAAGTTTATGAGCCGTATCTCATCCAAGAGGGATTGATTATAAAAACTCCGAGAGGAAGAGTAATTACGGATGACGCACAAATTCACATTGAGGAACTCACGGGCAATAAGAGGCCAGTCTCCAAGTCAAAAGCGGGTTTAAGCTCGTTACTAGATCAAGGCGTTTAAAAGGTGAGATCAGAGCATTCGTAGGCGGTCTTAGAATAATAGAATTTTTCGCCCATTTCTGAGCAGTGTTTATAGTAAAAGGGAAAGGGTTTCCAGTCTGAATGACTGGGCATAGGTTCTCTGATTTCCATAGCATTTGCGCTATAGGCTGCGCCATTGGCCTTAGAATTTTGATCGTAGTCTTGGACTTCTATTTCTAATGGACCTGAAGAGCAGGATAGGCTGAAAAGTAAAAAAATAAAAAGAACACACCTCATATATTCGATATCGGAAGACCTTTCAGGGAACTTTTCTTTCAAATAAAGCCTGTATTAAAAAAAACACAAAAATGGCTTATTCCACACAGTCTAGTCTAGGGGTCGGGATTTAAGGAATATTTGCAATTTTTTTAAAAAGCCTTGAATATTTAGTTAATTACAGTTTAACACAATGCATGTTTTTGAAATGAAAAACTTTGGCACTTAAATTGTATTATTTAAGGTGAGAGGTGATTTGAATGTATTTGCAGCGAACAATTAGAAAGCAAGTGAGTGTTAAAGGTGTTGGGTTACATACGGGGGAGCCCGCGCAACTTAACTTCTGTCCCGCTCCGGCAGATACTGGAATTTATTTCGTGAGAAAAGATCTTCCTGGAGCTCCAGCCATTGCTGCTCGTGCTCAATTTGTAAAGGCTACACAGCTTGCGACAACCTTAGGGGGAGATGCCTTTTCAATCTCTACGGTAGAGCATTGTCTCTCGGCTCTCGCAGCCTTTAGAATTGACAATTTATTTATAGAATTAGAAGGCCCAGAAATACCCATTTGTGATGGCAGTGCTAAGCATTTTGTAGAAGCCTTGCTAGAGGCGAAGATGGTAGAGCAGGAATCTGCCAGAAAATATGCCTACATAAGTCAGCCTATTTATTATGGAACTGACGAAAAGCATGCTTATGTGACTCCTTATAATGGTTTTAGAATTACATGTACCATAGACTTTCCTCATCCTAAGATAGGTCGTCAAACCATCGATTTAGATATCAATGAACATTCTTACACACGCCTCATTGCGAATGCGCGAACCTTTGGTTTTTTAAGAGATGTTGAGGCTCTTCAGGCGAAGGGGCTTGCTCGAGGAGGGAGTCTTGAAAATGCGATTGTTCTCGATGCCCATTCAGTGGTTAATAAAGAAGGGTTGCGATACGCAGATGAGTTTGTTCGTCATAAGGTTCTTGATGCTTTGGGAGACTTGGTCACATTAGGGATGCCCTTGATGGGGCACTTGGTGCTTTACAAAGCTGGGCATGATGTTATGAATCAGTTGGTTCGTAAGATTATTGCTTCTCCTGAAAGCTATCGACATATTGAATTGGGTACGGACCTCTATGATTATCGTCTAGAAGATCATCATCTTTGGGCTTTTACTTAAAATTTCAACTTTTTAATTTGGGGTGCAAAAGGTACGGACATACTTTGGTGTC
>JAGRAA010000256.1 GCA_020435185.1 Bdellovibrionales bacterium
GCATGTCTTCGAGTGCAATGCACATATGACAGAAAAACTCGATATACAACTAGGAGATCAGTTATATGTGGGTCATTAGAATTTTAAACGGAAATCAAGCAGGACAAAAAATTCCTATTAAAGGGAAAGTCATCCTCGTCGGGCGGGCTCCTCAATGTGACGTAAAAATAGTGGCCAGCGGAGTTTCTAAAGAACATGCGAAAATTGAATTTCTTCCTGACAGAGTAGTTCTTACTGATCTACACTCCAGAAATGGAACTTTTATAAATGGAATTAAAGTTTCGAGAAGAAGACTAAAGCCTGGAGACAAGGTTTCCTTTCATGAAGTCGTCGTGGATATTGTCGATGTACCAGAACAACTTCTCGTTCCAAACAACCATCCCGCTTCTCATCCTCAAATGATGGAACAACAACATATGGGGAATTTAGCTTTACAGGCTCAATCTATGCCTATGAACGATCCTCATCTGCAAATGGCCCATCATAATCCTGAAGTGGAAGATATGCCTGAAGATCTACTCTTACAAAAAAATAAATTTTTACAGATGATTCAAAATTATCTAGACGAAGTCGTTCTTCCTGGTGTGTACAAAATACCTGAAATGCTCGAATTCAAATGGACCTTAGGTTTATTTGTTGGTTTATTTATTTTGTTTGTAACCAGTTTGTCGAGTGTACCACTATTGAGAATTCTTAAAAGTAGTATCGAACAAGAAAGTCAGAATCGCGCTATGACTATTGCAAAAACTTTAGCTCTAGCCAACCAATCGAGTATAAACTTAGAAGAAGAAACTACCCTCAGTGTTCAAACTGCTATAAATGAGCAAGGTGTGGACGAAGCGTTTATATTTAATGGAGCCAACAGAAAAGTATGGGCCCCAGCAAGCAGAGTCGGGAAAGACCCAGATATTCCTTTTATTTACTCGGCAATGAAATTAGAAAAAAAGTCCGTTAAACAAGTGGATGATGATACAATCGTGGCCATTCATCCTATCAAAAAATACGATCCAAATACCGGGACTCAAATTAGCCGTGCTTTTGCAGTAGTCGTTTATAAAATGGGCTCCCTTGCCGTTGACGACTCTAGAACGCTCAGTTTGTTTATACAAACTTTCTTTATCGCTCTCATCGTAGGAGGTATACTCTTTTACTTTCTTTATAAAGTCATTGAGTACCCTATTAAAGATCTCAATCAACAGCTAGACAGTGCTTTAAAAGAAGGTAAAGATAACCTCTCCAGCAAATATCAATTTGATCGTTTGCAAAAGCTAATCTCTAATATAAACAGCGCTCTTTCTCGAGTCATAAACTCAGGAGATGCATCCGGTAACGAAATGAATGTAGAGTACGATCGATCTCAAGAAATGGAAAACCTCATTCATGTTATTGGCTTTCCAAGTATTGCTATAAGAGCTTCTGATTTAATTATATCTAGTGTAAACTCTGCCTTTGAAGAACGAACGAGTCTAAATAGTATGGATTTAATTCATAATCCAATTGATGCGATATTAGACCAAGCCTTAAGGTTAAGTATAAATGATTTGGTAGATAGATGCACGGCCCAACCCGATCAAGTCCATATGAACAATTTAGAATTTAGCGGGATAAATTTTGAAATCACTATTCAGTCTATATATGGCCAAAGCGCACCTGCCTATTTTATTTTAACACTTTTACCAATAGAAGATGGAGGTGAATACTAATGAATCAACTTGCCGCCAGACCTTCTTATGAATACATCTTAAAGATTGTTCGTGGTCCTGATAAAGGGGCAAGTTTTAAAATATTATCTGCGCAAGTCACCATCGGCAGAGACTCAGATAACAACATTAAATTAAATGATAAAAAAGTAAGCAGAAAACACGCCGTAATTAAATTTGTCGCTGGTGGAGCAAAAATTCAAGAATTAAGCGAACACAATAGAATGGCTGTTGACGGAAAAAAAACCAAACAGGCTCCACTCACTGACCATTCCACTTTTTTAATTGGTGATACTGAGTTTGTCTTTAGAATACTCTCAAAAGAACAAGCTCTTACTAAACCCAAAAAAAGTTTACCTGGGTTGGGAAAATCCTCTTCGAAGAGCGCAAAAAAATCTAAAAATCTACTTCCTGTCTACTTTATAATAGGTGGTCTCCTACTGTTTTTACTTTTTTCAGAGAGTAGTAATAAAAAGAAAAATACTATAGAAATTAGAGACGAAAAAGCTATCGAAGAATCTATAAAGAAAAATGAAGAAAATTTAAAAGAATGGCAAAAGCAACTTGCACGAAAAGAAATCAGCTCAAAAGACTATCAACAAGCTGAAGTCCTCTATAAACAAGGTTTTAGAGACTTCGAACACGGAAACTATGAACAGGCCTTGACTGCATTTCAAGCCTGTTTAAGTATTTTTAGCAAACACGAACTCTGCGAACGCTATCAATTTCTTTCTAAAAGAAAATTAGATGAACTTCTTCAATATAATATGGTTCTAGGTCGTCAATACATGGAAAAGAATCAATTTAAACAGTGTATACATGCTTTTAAAAATGTAATGCTTATGGTTAAAAACAATCAAGACCCTGTCTATAAGGAAGCCGAGTCTAACTTAAAGATCTGTCAACAACGATTCGATGGAGGGTTCTAATGTATATAGTTAAAGTCCTTCAATCTGGCATAGAATTAAATAGTATAAAATTAGAGCCAGGACATACGTATTACGTTGGCCGAGGCAGTGATTGCGACGTTGTTCTAAATAATGAAGCTGGAATTTCCAGAAAGCACGTTAAGGTCTCAGACGAAACCGGTCAATGGCAAATCGAACTGATTGCCAGATATGGAAACATTGTTTTTGACAATCAAAATTATACTTCTCTCCCTATTCAAGGAGAGATGATTGTTCAAATTCCACCCTTTGAATTGCGAATTGAAGCGGCCACTAAACAGGCCACCTCTTCTCAATTTGATTCTGCCGATAAGCCTGATCAAACTTTTACTGAGTTTGCAAACAACGCTCCGTTAGTTCCTAAAAACAATATTCCGCAACCACCCATGGCTCCATCAGTACCTGCTATAGTTGAACAACAAGTTGAAGGAAATATGGAGAACACGGCTGAAATAGAATTACCTATAGAAACCATACTTCATATAAAGCTCCCTGAAGGAAAGCAAGAGATCGTCAAACTAGAGGGATCTTCATGGGTCGTTGGACGCGATAAAAACGCAGAAATCCCTATAAAGTACGACTATCTGAGCAAAGAACACTTCGAGATTACCAAAACCGAAGATGGCGAATACTACATCACTGATTTGGGCAGTTCTAATGGAACTAAAGTCAATAATGTGGCTTTAACTCCAGACAATCCTCAACTTCTGAATAGTGGCGATACAATCTCTGTAAAAAAATTGCGTTTTAAACTTAAAATTAAAGATGCTGAATTTAATCGAAAATTAGATAATATTATTGAAGATGAATTTAATTTACCCGTCGTAAGATCTTCAGATCCTTTTTTGCCGCAGCCCTTTGCTGCAAATCAAGGTCAAGGAGTTGTTCCTTATGATGAAAATGAGAATAATTTTTCATTTTTAAAACCCATGACCTATAAAAATAACAAACCAAAAGCCGCGATTTTTATAATTCTCATTTTAGGCCTTATCTACTTTCTTTCCTCCGACCCCACTCCTCAAAGAGAGGTTGCTGAGGAAAAAGGAGACAACTCTAAATTTACAAATCTGAGCCAAGAGCAAAAAGAGCTGATTAATAATTCTCTTGATTTAGCAAATAATCATTTTCAAAACGGCTCCTACGCTCTGTGTTTAGCTGAACTCGTAAAAGTTCATAAGTTAGTTCCTGATTACAATGGGTCAAAAAAGCTAAAAAACCATTGTGAAATTGGCGAAAAACTAAGACTCGAAAATGAGGCAAGACGCGCTCAAGAAGAAAAAGAAAAACAAATTAAAGAAAA
>JAGRAA010000257.1 GCA_020435185.1 Bdellovibrionales bacterium
CATGAATTTACTTAATTATTTATTGCATAAGAAAATAATATATGGATCATAAATGGACCTTTTTTTGTAAAGACTACAGAGTCGCCTTAAAGAAGCAGCTTCAATACTTAAAAGAAAACCAATGGGGTCAATGGAACATTAGTGACTTAGCTCGAGCGGCCCTTGTTCAGAGGCCTTATATGTCTAAAGTCATCAATCTCGACGGACACCTCAATGACGATCAACTCTATCTTTGCTTTCAATACTTAAAATTTAATGAACAAGAATGTAAGTACCTTAAAATTCTTCATCAATACCAACGCTCTCAAATCAAAGAGAGAAAAAGTCTTCTCAAAACCGAGCTTGAACAATACAGAAAGCAATTTCAAAAGGTTGATCAGCATTTGACTTCAAGAAAAATCACCAGAGAAGAAGAAGCCTTATTTTCTCTTTACTTTCTAAACCCCAATATTCAACTGGTTCATATGTTTTTAACCATAGAACAGTATAGAAAAGATCCGCTTCTTATACTCAATCATATAGACATCCATAAAGAAGAGCTCACAAAAGCTTTGGATGTACTGATTCAATTAGACGTCATAGAGATTCAAAACGAATCCTACAGGCTTTTAAAAGAAAACATTTATTTACCCGCTGAATCCCATCTTTGGAAGCCCTACCAGACCCTCGTTAAAAATAATGGCTTTCTAAAAGCACAGCAACTCACATCCGAATTAATTAATTCTTTTGCAATTGTATTTTCTTGCAGCGAAGACAATTGGGTTTTGTTTAGAGAAAAAATGGCTGCCTTTATAAAAACCATTGAATCAGAAGTGTCCAATGACAAGAATCCCGAAGTGATTCTGCAAATGAATGTTGACTTTTTACCTTGGAACAAAAGCTAACTTTAGCGTGTGTTAGTTACCACCTAGAAAGTCTTTTTTCTTACAATTTTCAAAGAGAAAAGGAACGATTGCACCCTTCATGGCCATATTATTTTCATGCAATAACCCTAGCGCTATACGACCATAAGTACGCTCTACTCCCATTGTTTTCTTGGCGTCTAAAGGTAGCCACACAACACTTGAGAGCTGGCATTGGGTCAGAATAGCAGTTGAAAGATAAAGATTAACATCAAAAGTGTTATCCCGAATAGGGCTCCAATTCAATTGATAGTTTCTTAAAAACTCATGCAACAGAATGGTCACCTGACTCAGAAGATCTAAGCGGTCAACAGCCCTAAGGTTAAAAAAAGTTTTTATCTTACCAAACCTTTTCTGTCTTTCTTGATCACTTTCTATGATGATGAAATCTTGATCGCCTACTTGCATCTTATTCATTTTTGGTTTTTCGATTTGCTGTTGAAAAGCCATTGTTTCTGCTTTTCTAAATTGATTTTTCAATTCCTCAGTAAGATTTTCTTCGAAGCGTGAATCTAAAGGAAAAGGAACATCTCGGTCAACAAAAGCAAAGTTTCTACTGGATAAATTGATTTTAATATAAGTCTCCAAAAATATGCCAGATATATCCGCTTTCTTAAGTTCATCTAAAATCTGTAAAGCGATGGAATACGCCGGATACCTATCCATATTGCTTTTGTCGTAGGGGTCGAACAACTCAGGCAATTGAAATTGCGTATAACTTCCCTGTTCTGTTTCAACTAAAACTGAATTCTTCTTAGGAAGATCAAAAGGAACTTTCTTAAAATGATGATCATTATATTCAAGCTCATTAAAGCCCTGATAGTTAGGGTTAAAATAAATCATATTATACAAAACCCATTGTCCGTTACCCAGCAACACTCCTGTACCGCCACCACCTCCGGAAAAACCACCTTCATAGACAATGTCCTTGGTCGGGTTTTTCTTTTGATCCGGCCTATCTTGCGAAGCATTTGTCTCATCCGTCAATTTGCAATAAAAATCCCAGTTCTCACAGTCCGCTTTGGCCTGTGAGAACGTGATAATGACGAAAAGGAATGTAATGAGGCGTAACTTAACCATTGGCCAGAATTCTATCACAGACTCTGATATATCCTAGGCCGAGTGAAAAAATTGAATTAAATATAATCTGTGTAAAAACCTTTTACACGTTTATCCCATAGAACCGGAAACCATTAAAAAAGACTTTACGAACACCTCAAGTGACCTTTTTAAACTGCTTCAGTACGATCTTAATGGCTTGGTCATTGAGCTCAGGGGCAAAAGATAGCCCCCAATACATGGAGAAAATAGCCAATACTTCATCTTCCGTTTTTTTACTGTAAAACGTACGGATTTTGGCAATGAATTCCTGTCTTTTTTGTTCTAGTAGCTTGCCCGCCTCACTAGAAGTGCCAATATTTAAAATTATAAACGTCTGTAAATAAGGAACTCTTTCACTGAGCTGTCTCGTTTGCAACATAGACTCATAGAGCTGTCCTTCTTTCCAAAGCTTTAACCTCTCACTACTCAAGCCTATAAACTCCTCTCCGATCATCTTAATGGCCTCTTCTATAATACCCATCTTAGAGCGGCCAAAATAGTAATAGATCAAAGATCGAGTGATTTTACTTTTTCTTGATAACTCAGAGAGCGTCCACTTTAAAGGCCCTTTCTTAACGTCTAACTCCATGGCAGAGCTTAAGACGGCCCAAAAAACATCTTCTTTCTTTTTTTGCTGAACTGACTCTACGTTTTGCATATTAACCCTTTATTTATCTTCAATGAAATTGACTTAAAAAAATTTTACATATTTCATTCTCTTACCATTAGACAAACCCATTCGTGAATTGTCAAAAAATCTATTGTTTTTGACAGTTACCTCTTTTGCTCGTCAACGGGTTCCATGGCTTTTACCTACAATACCCCTTATTATCAGTCCTGTAAGCAGTACTCTAAAAAGAGAGCTGCTTACAGGAGCCGGGGGGGCTCCCGATGTCAGATACGCTGGGGGGCAAGTCTGACATCAGCTGAAATAAAACCGGGGGGCTTTATTTCAGCAAACAAGGGGGAACCGGGGCTTCTGGCTGTCAAGGGGGATCTTGAAATGCCAAAAAAAGGCCGCATTAAACGGCCTCAGGGGGGTGGCCTTAAGAGCTTAGGCTCTTAAGGCCTTAATTTTTTAATTCCATACAACTAGTTATTATCATTATTTCTAGATTTTCTTCCACCATTTTCACCATTACCTTCTTGGCTTTCTCCACTGGCTGAAGACCTTTCATTCGACGCGGGAGTATTTACCGGCTGTGCTTGTGCTGAAGCTCGAACCTCTTTGACTTCCCAATGATCCACAGCAGTTCCTAAAACACTTACGTGGAAAAATTTATTTTTACGATGAAGTCCATTCACAATTCGATTCAATACCGGAGGTGGCGAGTAATAGAAAAATTGACTATCTCCATTACCATTCACATGAATATTTTTGTCCACCCTTAGTTCTTCCAGTTTCTCAGAGGCTTTAATTCTATACGCATCGTAATCCCCTGTAGGGGCAAACTTATCTATAAGCGCAAATATCCCTGAGACTGAACTCATAAATTGCTCATCCGTAATTTGAGGAACTCTTCTTTGAACTTCCTCTTTAAAAGCCATTAATAATTTCTTAGAACCCTCTGGCCCTACCTTATCCCATCGAGCATAATAGGCCATAAAATCAGAAATCATATCTGGCAAAGTTTGAGGAGCCCAAGCCAATGAAAACCCAGGGTAAGTAATGCGAGTCACATTCTTATAGCTTAGACTTTCTCCTTTTGCGATAGGGTCCCCGTGGCTAGATCCACTTTCTGCTTGAGGGGCGCCTAAGCCTTGATACTTCCACAAGGGTTGAATTTTAGCTGCGTCTACTACTGGAAAAGTCTCAACCTCCTCAGACACCTTTAAATTAGCCCAAGCTTCTTGAGCTTTCTTCCAAAAATGCTCTCCACCTTTACGATCTCTAGCTTGAGAGTCTCGTCCGAAAACATCTATATAACCTTTTTGAGTTTGAACTAAATTTAGTGCTATGTTGAGAATCATAGTAATATGCTCAGCACAGTAAGTATCATATCTTTGATCATCTAATATGACATAATAAAAGGGCTTAGAATCGCCTTCTCTTACCCATTCATGATCTAACCAACCTCTATAAAAATCAAAAATAGCTTTTAAGTTATTACCATCAAAATAATCTTGCTCATAGGGCAATCGAGAAAACTGAACACCGTCACCAGCTTCATTAAGAAGTCGAGCGGTAATATAAGCATTTTTATTAAACTCTAATTGAGTTGCGCCATCATAACTCACTTGATAAATGTTGGCAGGATAACTCCCAGACTGCTGAAGAGCCCATTTTCTTCCGTGATATCCAAAAGGAGCATTTCTGGTTCTACGCTTTCCAATGTACACACCCATATGAGTAAAACCATCATCAAATCTATGATTATCACTCAATTCGGTAATTGGAGAGACAAAATACTCTGGGTGAAAATAAGCGATAGGATTAAATATATACTTATTATTTTGAGAAACCCCAGCTTGTTGATTTAAAAATTCATCAAGCTGCTTATTTAATGAATCATTTGGATTTTCATCATTTATAGGAATAAAACGTACTCCCAACCCAGGTTTTCCATCTGATCTTTGACCAACATAATATTGATTTTCCCTCACGGTAAAACTTTTATTCTCGCCAAGTAACACTTCAAACTGACCAAAGTTTTCAACCCGTGGTTGAGTCCCATCTGGTAAGAAATGATTATGAAAAAGGTTAAATAAATTCTCGTCGCTGATGGTATAGGTCTTGCCGTTGATTGATCCCAAAGTAAAAGGAAGTTTATCTTGCCCAGCAAAATAAAATTCATCCACATTGGTTTCACATTGATTAGTGACCGGATTTTTTTGAATGCAATCCGGCTGGCTTTGATAACGCTTGCCAAAATAATCCACATTGCTTGCCGATGCCGCCTGTGACAATAACACAAAGCCACCTATAGCGAGCGAATAAAGTGATCTCATAGAGGTTTCCCCTTGTTAATTTTATTTTTATTTGTTCAGTCCTAGGATTGGGTTATAACAAGGTTTGTTATAAATAGTTTCCGTTTTCTAACGTCTTGTAACATTTTTAGATTTATCCAGTCTTTAAACCTACTTAATTTCATAGTTTGTAAATTATTCACGGAATAAATGAATCTAAAGTGAAACATTCAGCCCTCTTGAGTTGAATTTGTCTCCGGCAGATTCTTTGAAATCCGAACCAAATAGTCTTGATTTTTTAACGCTCGTAAACCATAACTAACTCAATCTTATTCATAAAAAGGGGGTCTTATGGGTATTGATAATATTCTAACTTCTACTTTTAAACTTTCATTCTTATGTTTCTTTTTAATGGGGGCTCTTACGCCGCCCGCTCTAGCCGATAATCTAAATAATCGAACCCGAGTTCTTTCTGCAGAAAACTTAGTACTTACTCCCATTGGCAAACAGCTTTTAGAAGAACATGCTGACGGCAATAAAGAGACCTTATTAGAGAACTATGTCATTATACCCGAGCCTGAAAAAACTCTTTTTCAAACTCATTCTCGCTCTCCGCAAATCGAAATAAATTCTGTTATTTTGGCTTCCGGTCCCACTTATTACTCTTTTCTTCTGGCTGGGGCTTTGGCTGACTTAAGCATCAAAAAAATAGAATTAAAACACGGTGTAAACTTAGGACAATTTATTGAGCGAACCCAGTGGTCTATGTTTTATTCAGCACTCCACTGGCTTCAACTGGGTAGTCCAAAAGAATACGACCCCCTCTATTTTGATCATAATCCTAATTTAGTTGAAAAAATCATGCAATTTGACTCTTCTTCTTCAAAATGGTCTGAGATCTTGAAACAAGGCTATGAGGGCTTTATAAGCTATTGCCGTCGACGCCATCTTGAACAGGGCCTTAAAAACAAAGGTCTTAATGACATAATAAGCAATGGAACATCACAAGAAAAATTAGCCGCTCAAGAGATTAAGGATTTAATCTCCGCAGCAAGCATCCATTATTACCCATTCCAAAAATAAATTCACCAAAGCACAAGCTTGAAGCTGCATTGTAATACCGGGAAAGTATAGCAATACAGGAGAATTATTTTTTTGGAATTGGTTAACTATTTTCCTGTTT
>JAGRAA010000258.1 GCA_020435185.1 Bdellovibrionales bacterium
GTTCCGAAATTTCTTCTTCTATTTTTTCAAACAAAGATCCAGCGTCCTTCCAATCAAACCGATATTTATTCGTTTTTTCTCCGAACTTGATGGCTCTTAGCAGAGGAGGCATGCCTTTTGGAAATTCAAATTTTTTAGCAGTAGTATTGTCTTTCTTACTCGCTTTTTCTTGATCTTTTATTCTCTGCCAATTTGCAGCGACTTCTGCCGTAGAATTTACTCGAGTGTCTGCAAATACATGAGGGTGTCGTCTTATCATTTTCTCTGAGATGTTTTTAACGACGTCTTCGATTTTAAAGCGATTTTCTTGTTCACCTATTACTGAATGAAGGACGACCTGGAGCAAGACATCACCTAATTCTTCACAAATGAGTTCGTCTTGTTCATATTGAATTGCTTCTATCAATTCATAAACCTCTTCTATGGCAAAGCGACATAGACTTTTGTGGGTTTGCTCTTTATCCCAGGGACAACCATTAGGCCCTCTTAAGGTCCTGATAATTTCTACAAAATTGTCAAACGAGCCCGTGTTAGAGAGTAGATTTTTATCTGATTTTTTCATAGAATTCCCCAAATTTCCTGTCTGAGCCTTAACTTTATTGAAATTATATTGGCTAAGGTCAAGTTTAGTTTTAAAACGGACTACCTAGAACAGGTCGGCACGATTTAAAATAAATAAGTACTTGTTTATCATCTGAAATATGCCGATAACAAGGTATATTTAAGACGGGAAAAATGGCGAAAAAAAAGAAGATTACACAGAAGAAATTATGGCCAAAAGAGGTTGTGCACTTACGATCACGATATGTTGACCATTCGCAAAAGTTCTTAGATTGGGTCAACGGCTTTGGTTTTGAAAAAACAGTCTTTGGTAAATTGGTTGTTTTTTTGGATAATAAATTTCGATTAAGACAACTGTCTCTGTTGTTTTTGTATTGTTTTTCTTTATCGTTTTTACTTTTCTATGATTTTGATATTACCCCCGTTGTTCGAGTGGGACGTGTGGCATCGGTGGACTTTAAGGCTCCTATTTCATTTACCATGATTGATGAGGTGGCCACTGAAGCAAAAAAAATTGAGGCTGAAGACTCGATCCCACCAGTTTTTGATTATGATCCAGACAGTTATGAAAATATATTTAACCAAGTTTATAAAGCTTTTGGTGAAATGAGAAAACTTGTCGAAGCAGAATCTTGGCCAAGTGATTCAGTAAGGCTAGAAGAAAAAGTCAAAAAGTTTCTTTCTCATAAACAAGAGTTTGAAGATTATTTGGGTCGATCGGTTTCTAATCGAATGTTTGAGTGGTTGGTTGAAAAAAGATTTGGTGTACGGATAGAAAATATTGTTATACGCGCTCTCAGCCAGTGGTCTACGGGAAAGATAGTGGATCTTCCTGTCAATATTCTCCCGGATAAGGAATCAAAGCTTATCTTGCGAGTAATACAGTCGAGTAGGGGCGAGGAGTCCTATACCTTGTCTCGACAGGAAATGAAGGATATCCGTCGAAAACAAAATTTTTCTCTGGATGAAGTGAGAGGAGTCAAAGATCTTTCTCGCATTGATCAATCACGAGTCCTGTCATTAACGCGATCTCTTTTGATTCCCAATGTGACTTTCAATAGAAATGAAACCCAAGAGAAAAAGAAAAAAGCAAGGGATGCTGTTTTACCGGTTCAGATTTCGATTAATAAAAATCAGACGATTGTTAATCAAGGAAACATCATTCAGCCTCTGCATGTGACCATTTTTAATGAGATTCAAAAGCGAAAAAGCCAAAGAAGGATGGATTTCTTATCTTTAATTTCATCTTTCTTGCTCGTGTGCTTGATTTTGGTGATGTTTTCGTTTTTGCGTAGATACATGACTCAAAAGTCCAAACTCCAACAAAGGGATATTGGAGCAATGGCTTTTGTATCTTTGTTGGTGGTTGTTTTTGTAAAAGTATTTTTATTTGTAACGGAAGCCTCTTTTATTGAAAAGTTTGGAGATATGTTTCCGGCAACGATCTTTTTATATTCAGCTCCCGTCGCATTGGGATCGATGCTTGTTGGATTGTTAATTAATAGCGCACAAATTGTTTGGTTTTTTACGACTTTCATGGCCATAACCCTGACTATCTTAGTGGATATGAACTTTTCTTTCTTTTTATTAGCCCTTATCGGGGGAATAGCAGCCGCTCGAGGAGTTCATAATTGTGAAAAAAGAAATGTTATCTACATAGCGGGAATTCGAACAGGCTTGATTAATGCGATCATAATATCATTGGTCTTATTGATTACAAAAGGTTCAGAGGGTGAAATAAGTCAACTTATGATTTGGAATATTCCGGCAGCTTTTGTAGGAGGAATTCTTTCTTCTCTACTAGCAATGATGCTCATCCCTTTGATGGAGTCGATTTTTAATTATACAACGGACGTAAAACTCTTAGAGTTATCTAACCTTACGCATCCCCTCATGCAGGAAATGGTAGTAAAGGCTCCTGGAACCTATCATCATGCCTTGGTTGTAGGAAGTATGTGCGAGGCTGCAGCAAGAAGAATTGGTGCTAATGCTCTTTTGGCGAAAGTGATGGCTTATTATCATGATATTGGCAAAACAGAGCACGCCCAATATTTTATTGAAAATCAAAGACCAGGACAAAACCCTCATGACCATCTCTCTCCTTATATGAGTAAAACTGTTCTGGTGGCGCATGTAAAAGATGGGGCCGAAATGGGTTTGCATTATAAATTAGGCAAGCCCATCATAGACGGGATTTTGCAACATCATGGTACGAGTTTAATCACATATTTTTATAATAAAGCTTTGGACGAGCAAGATGAAGACATTGATTTAGTGAAAGAAGAAGACTTTAGATATCCCGGGC
>JAGRAA010000259.1:0-4430 GCA_020435185.1 Bdellovibrionales bacterium
TGATTGTGAAGACTATGGTCAGGCCGTAAAGTACTTAGGGTCCTCCGACAATCAAAAACTATTTTTTACTTTAGATCAAGGGCACATCTTTCAAAAGGGAAAGATCGAATTGGTTTGTGGCAACACCTATAGAATGTTGCAACAATCTCGCTTTAGCAAACACTTCGAATTTTACGGAAGCTGGGATACTCATTTTGGAATTTTCGATTGTGGACCGAATAAATCGACCAATTTAGAAATGACAACTGAAAATATTTCTTCAGGTTGTTGTTAATGAATCTCCAGAATGTAATTACAGAAAAGTTCTCTGATACACACACAACAGTAAAGGGAGAGACGCGCGCATGGGTAAGCCCGGTCTCTCTGAACACTCTCTGGATTAATACTGGAACACTATGCAATTTAGAATGTAAAAATTGTTATATCGAATCTAGTCCTAAAAACGATCGCCTTGAATATATTTCTTTGAAAGAAGTCTTGACCTATCTTGAAGAAATTCAATTAGAAGGCTTCGACACACAACAGATTGCTTTTACTGGTGGTGAGCCTTTTATGAATCCATCGTTTATAGCGATGGTTTCTGCTTGCCTGCAAAAAAACTTTTCTGTCTTAATTTTAACCAACGCAATGACTCCCATGAAGAAAAGAGCTGAAGAGCTTCTCTCTCTCAAAAATAAATATAAAGAAAAGCTATCTATCCGTGTTTCACTAGACCATTATACCGAAGAATTACATAGCGAACAAAGAGGACGAAAATCATGGAATGGCACTCTGGAGGGACTTAGATGGCTATTTTTAAATGAATTCAATTTCAGTGTGGCCGGCCGATCATTATGGAATGAATCGGATCAGCTTGCTCGTCAAGGATTTCAGAGTTTATTTGATAACATGGGAATAAAAATAAATTGTAGTGATCCTGCTCTTTTGATTTTGTTTCCAGAAATGAGCGAAGAAAAGGAAGTTCCTGAAATTACCACTGCTTGTTGGGATATTTTGAAGAAAAACCCAAATGATATTATGTGTGCAACCTCTAGAATGGTCATCAAAAGAAAAGGACAACCGGCAACAGTCTCTGCATGCACCTTGCTTCCTTATAGTCAAGAGTTTGAATTTGGTGAAACCTTAAAAAGTTCTTGGAAAAATATATACTTAAATCATAAATATTGCGCGCAATTTTGCGTTTTAGGAGGGGGCTCATGCACAACTTAAAAAATATATTTTTAATATTCTGTATCCTTACTACAGGATTTTATACCCATGCTGCAGACAAAGAAAAAATACTGATCACTGGATCAAGTACAATTGCACCATTAATGATGGAGTTAGCGAGAGTTTATGAAAAGAAACATAGCGATATTCAAATAGACGTACAAACGGGAGGATCAACAAAAGGGATTGTAGATCAAAGAAAGCACATTTCTGATTTGGGAATGGTTTCTCGAGCTCTTAAGGCTAACGAATCTGACTTAAAAGGATATCTTATAGCAAGAGATGGACTGGGAATTATAGTAAACAAGTCTAACCCTCTTAAAAATATTACCCATCAACAAGTGATAGATATTTATCTTGGAAAAATTAACAACTGGAAACAATTAGGCGGGTCTGATCAACCCATTGTTGTGGTCCACAAAGCGGATGGAAGATCTACTCAAGAAATATTTTTAAAATATTTTCAATTAAAAAATTCACAAGTGAAAGCAAACATAATTATTGGAGACAACGAGCAAGGCATTAAAACAGTGTCTGGTAACAAATATTCAATAGGATATGTTTCCGTTGGAACAGCTCAATATAACGAAAGCGCCGGCATACCCATCAAGACACTTTCATTAGATGGCAAAATTGCGTCGGTAGAAAATGTAAAAGAAAAAACCTATCCCCTCGCCAGAGAACTTAATATTGTTGCCGCCGGCAATAAAAATAATGCCATTGAAGATTTTTTAAAATTTGCTCTATCGAAAGAGGTTAGCCCCATTGTTAAACAATACTATTTTATTCCGCCGGGCGAATAATCTTTTTTATCACTATATAATAAGCCTATCCGCTCTCTTGGTTGGTGGGCTTATTTTTTTTATTTTGTTTTTCTTAGCCTACGAAGCCGCTCCCTTTTTTTCTGATAAAAAATTAGAACTTATCTTTAGTTCTACGGGTTGGTTCCCCACAGAAGGGCAATTTAATTTTTGGCCTATGCTTGTATCTTCTTTTGCTGTGTCTTTAATGGCGCTTGCAATTTCTCTCCCGATATCCTTACTTTTTGCCATATTCATCAACTACTATTCCTCTACTTTTGCAAAAGTCATCTTGTATCGATTCTTAGAGGTAATTGCAGGTATTCCCTCCGTGATTTTCGGATTATGGGGACTTGTTTCGCTTATTCCTTTTTTGCAATCCGTAAACCTTCCCGGAACCAGCATCTTAACCGCATCATTGGTTTTGTTCATCATGATAACCCCCACTACCTGCCTTCTTATCTGTAGCCAGTTTAAACATTTTCCCAAGGATTTAATGAAAGCCTCGCTTTCATTAGGACTAAGTAAAGAAAATCTTCTCTTAAAAATTGTTATACCCTGGTCCAAGAAAGGAATTATTGCCGCTACAATATTAGGATTTGGTCGTGCTATAGGAGAAACCGTAGCTGTTTTAATGGTTTCTGGAAATATTGTTCAAGTGCCTCAAAGTATCTTTTCTCCCATTAGAACTATGACCGCAAATATCGCGCTAGAAATGGGCTACGCTATGGAATTTCACAGATCCTCACTTTTTGTCTGCGGCCTAATCCTCTGTTTAGTTGTCGCTTTTTTTATCGGCTTTCTAAATACAGAAGAGGTGAAAGGTAAATGAATCACATTAAAATGGTTAGATATCATTGGCTTTCGATCTTATCTACGATTGCGACCATTGTTTTTTTATTCTCCGCCTTTTGGATTATAGGAGACATCTTCCATCAAGGAGTCACCGGATTTCATTGGAGCTTTTTAGTCGAAGAGCCTATTCATTCTGGTCGACAGGGAGGCATCTTTCCGATCTTGCTCTCAACAATGATTATTGTGTTTCTGGCCATAATGTTTGCCTTGCCGATTGGAGTCTTTGCCGCAGTATTTTTATTTTTCGAATCCGAAAACGGAAGTTTTATGGCAAAATTTTTATTAAAACTTATTGATATATTAGCCTCCACACCCTCTATTGTATTTGGTCTTTTTGGAAATGCTTTTTTTGTTTTAATTTTAAAACTTGGATTTTCTCTTCTTACAGGAGGTCTTACTTTGGCATGCATGATCCTTCCTACAGTTGTGAGAACACTCCAAATCGGACTGCAAAGTATTTCTATTGATCTACGACGAACAGTGGACTCATTAGGGTTAAGTCCTTTTTCTATTTTTAAAAAAATTATTTTCCCTTTGATCATACCTAGTTTAGTTATGGGCGTGATTTTAGGCATTGCTCGTTCCTTAGCCGAAACGGCGGCTTTGCTTTTTACCTCTGGCTATGTTGTTAGAATTCCACAGTCAATTTTAGATTCAGGAAGAGCTCTATCGGTTCATATTTATGAATTAGCAATGAATATTCCTGGAGGAAATACCAACGCCTACGCTTCTGCCTTAGTTCTCATTACGCTTCTTTTTATAATAAATTCATCTGCAATGGCCGTCAGTCATCTCTGGATGAAAAAGCGAGGCTACTATGAACAATAATCCAATTATCAAGGCAAAAAATTTAGAACTCCGTTTTAATAAAAAGGTTGTTTTTTCGAAAATCAGTTTTGAAATTCAGAGAAACTCTATTTCTTGTATAGTTGGACCCAGTGGATGTGGAAAAAGCAGCCTTCTTTCTTGTTTGAATAGAATGAATGAATTTGAATCTAACTCCGCTCTTACAGGAAGCATTTTATTTAATGATATCAATATTAATGATATTCCTCTTCAGGCTTTGAGACAAAAAATCGGTATCATCTATCAAAAACCTTTACCTCTTCCTTTTTCCATCGAAAAAAACTTTAAAATTCCTCTTTGTGAACCAGGCATTAAACTCAATGGCACCTGGCAGTCCGTTATGGAGGAATCCTTAAAATTAGTCGGATTGTGGAGTGAAGTTAAACACAGACTAACGTCTAATGCCCTTACGCTTTCTGGAGGGCAGCAACAAAGACTATGCATAGCGAGAACCCTTGCTCTTCAGCCGGAGGTGCTGCTTTTTGATGAACCTACAAGCGCTCTTGATCCCCTTTCTTGTAAAACCATCGAAAGCCTTTTAATTCGTTTAAAGGCAAAATACACCATTTTTTTGGTTACTCACAATTTAGCTCAGGCAAAAAGAGTCTCTGATTATTGTTTTTTTATGTGGTGGAAAGATGAATACGGCCACTTGTTAGAAAAAGCAGCCACAAATGAATTTTTTAATAGTCCAAAATACTCTGTCACCAAAGAGTATAT
>JAGRAA010000259.1:4493-8639 GCA_020435185.1 Bdellovibrionales bacterium
TGTTTCCCTGCATATTTTGCATCAATACCTTTTATATGACTGGTTAACCATACTTTTAAAAAATTAAAAAATGATTCTTCTAATTTTTGAGTTTTCTTATAATTCTCCATATGCTCACCAAATTGTTTTAGTAGCTGTTGATGAATTATTTTATGAGTCGCTAATCCTTGAAAGCCTATTTTTTCCATATAAGCCTCTTCCGATTTGAAGTGTTCAACAGTGTATGCTCCTAAATCCTCTAACAAGCTAGTCACCTTGTTGTAACTTTCCCCAGCAGCTTGAGCATCATACACAAGGTTCATTTTATTTATCAAAATTTTATGCTCATCATCCATTTCACAATCAAGACCTAAATTTTGTTGATTCCACTGAAAAAATTCAGACATACTGCCTCCCATTAATTTGTACTTTTATATATCGGGAGAGATTTTGAATTGATTTAGAAAATTCACATATAAGATAAAAAAATATGTCTCACTACAAAACAAAAAAAAGCCGAGGAAACTCGGCTTTTTAAATTTGCTGATAAATATTAGTCTTGTTACTTACATCTTGGATTTTCCCAATCCGATTGATCAAGTTTGTCCTTAGACTCTACTGCTCCCTGAAAACAAGGCACATAAGAGAGTCTTCTCGGTCTTCTCGAAGAAACCCCCTGGCGAGCATCATTTTTTAAATGATCTTGATAATTTAAAACCCACAAACCTTTATCTCTATTCATATCTTTGTACAAACCAATAGGGTAGTCTTCCCCATTTAAAGACATGAGTAATCTAGTGTTCTTTGCTGTTTTGGTAGCCCACCATGTTGGTCCACCATAAATCGCTGGAGACAGTGCTCTTTCTCCCAGTTCATACCAATTCCATTGAGCTGCAATGGCTCGTTTTACTAATACTGGATCTAACCCATAATCATTGTGATAAACGACGTCTTCTTGAGTTTCTAGATTATTAAATTTCCATGCATTCATAGCCATTCTTAACGCCAAAGCCTCATAAACATTAAGGCCCGGATCAAAGTTATTCGAGTTGGAACGTTGATAACAGTCTTCATGAATTTCCGGATTTAAATAACACTCTTTACTTCCGGCAGCTTTAACAGACTCATCTATCATTACCCACATCAAAGCTTTATAACCAAATCTTTCATCACTTTTTTGAATTTCTGGAAAATATTTAGATAAGTAGATTGCTCGATCACCGGTAACTTGTCTTAGAACCAATTTAATTTTCCAATCTAAATCTCTATCTTCTTCAATGGCTACAGTGTCGGCTACTGGATTTACAAACGTAACGTCAGCTTCACCATAGTTTTTTAGCAAATCTCTATGAATAACAGTCCCCACATAAACCAATTGGGGAACGGACTCTTGCTCTTGATCCAATGTCATATACTCTTCATAATGATCGGCTTCCGCCATATAACCGTATGGAGGCATCCAAGCTTTTCCGGCGCTCTTAGTTCTTGCATTATTAACAACGGTCGCAGTTAAACCTCTTAATTGATTCTCCAATTGCTTTATTTTATCTTGAAGCTCCTCCGCCTTTCTACCAGCTTCAGTCAAATTTCCGTTTTGTGCCAATTGTTGAATTTCTGGCAATATTTGTTGAGCGTTAGAAATTACTAAATCTCCAATTCGATCATAGTTAAAGGCCGCGTTCGCCAATTCATCCTTCAATTGCCTATTATATTCTTCTGAATCTATTGAAGAAATAGCTGGATCCCACCCTCTTGAATCACTATCTTGCACCATGAGATTATAAGAAAAATTATCCGCCGAAGACAGAAAAAAACCAGCCTTCTTCTTTAAGGTTGCCGCAAAATCTTTTACTTCTTTTGCCCATTCCGACGTTCCTATTTTACTACTTGGTAAGTTCTCTTTATCTGAACCCAAAAGTTTATTTACAAAATTTAAAACCAGCTGAGGCGCACTTACAAAATTAATGGCCAGCTCTCTATCTGAACGTCTTCCTGGATGAGGTACAATCTCATTATTTGAGCCGTAGCATTTTTGATCTTGATCTCCACTTACCAACCCCTCTTTAGAAATACACTGATAAGGCCGTTGTGCATTTATGGCTGCCTTTTTAATTTGATCTTGCCAATCTGAACCCATGCCTTTTTGGTTAAACGGAAAGTAATAACCCAAGTTCAGGTTAGTATAGACGAACCAAGCGCAGTACATAGAAAACTCATCTTCGAAACCTTCTCCTGTTAAATATGCCTGTTTAAATCGGTCTAATTGATACTTCGTCTTTAAATTCATGGCACCGTAGTCACCATTAAATTCAAATTTATCAAAACCAAGAGAAGCCCACTTTGCGATGTTCTTCCCGTATTCTTGCCAGTTATCTACAGGCTTACCGTTTTGATCTCTAGGAATAAATCTAAAAACATGAAAAGGCATGTCATCATTTCCATCAAAGGGACGAGCATATCCGGCCGGAGTATCAGCCGTTGCTAAGCTAAAAGTCCCATCAAGATTTTTTCTTTCAACTATGGTTGCAGCATGACTTGCTCTCCATTGATTATAGTTATCTGGCTCATCTCCCCGTGTTTCTGGATGCCAAAATACAATAATGTCTCCTTCTTTAAGAAACCTCTTCATTTCTGGTTGATCCAATCCCATACGTTGAGGAATTATATGATTAAATCCATTTTTTACTCGAACTCCAGGCCCATTCAAACTCCACTTATAAGTAAAATTATTATCTTGGACGTGTAACCGACCTAACCCATTCACCTCTATCCATTTAGTAAACATTCCCCCTGAATCAATAAAAAAGCGAGCCGCTTCTTCATCAGATTCAAAGTTTTCATAAAGGTAAGCTTTGGCTACATTGGCGTTATTTACTTCAAAGGCCTGATCGCCCCCCTTCGCCACGTGATCAATTATTTTTTCCAAATCTTCAGTTTTACAACGATACTTATAATCACCCACCTCATCCTCATAATAACATTGAGAAATCAAATCTTTGTAGGTGTCATAGCTCATTCGATCATCAACTTCGCTATTCATGGATGCCGGCAAAGCAAATAAATGAGTAGATGACATTAGGGCCACTAAAACAAAAGACAGTCCTCTTTTGGTCATACTTCTTCCTTGTTTAAGTTAATCATTTTTACGCTTAATTTTGCTTATAATGGCTTTCGAGGTAAAAAAATACTGAATTTGTAAAAATAGAATTTGTTTTTAAAAAATAAGAATAATTTTCTTGATCACTAAATCTTACTGTAAATATTACTTTTTTATTTCAGCTAAATACCCAACGCCCTTTAAGGACTTTATCTCTACCTGAGATTCAGCGATTTTTTTTCTGAGATGAGAAATATGACTATCTACCGTTCGATCAGAAATAGAAATATCTTTCCAGATACTATCTAAAATCTGTTCTCTGCTGTAGACACGCTCTAAATTTTTTGTGAATAACAAAATCAGCTGAAACTCTTTTACCGTGAGATCTAAATCTTCTTCAGAACCATTAGCTCCTATCAAAAAAGCTTTTTGTCGATTCATATCAACAGAGATATTCCCAATAGAAAATAACGAATCCTGTCGCTTATTTTTCTTAACCTTTCTAATTTTCGCAGAGATTCGAGCCTCTAACTCGATGGGATCAAATGGCTTTTCAATAAAATCTTCAGCACCTAGTGAAAACGCAGTCACCTTATTGCCCACTTGAGCCTGCCCCGTAAGAATTAAACAAGGAAGATCACTATATTTTTCTTGGGAGGTAACATCATTTAAAAACCTCAGCCCGTCACCATCAGGGAGCTGAATATCCACCAAAATGGCAGAAATTTTAGGACTATGTATCTCTAATAAAGCACGTGCTTCTTTTATAGAATTGGCAATCACCCAATTAAATTTGGGCAAACTTTCTTTAACCAAGGTTTGAAATGTTAAATCGTCTTCTAATAAAAGAATATATTCAGCATCCATAATTTTTTTATATTACATTCTTTCTAAAACTTTAACAATCTTTGCCTATATTACTCGCTTATATTGAAAAAAATGACATTTCGTGAAATTTTTGTTATGACTCCTCTTTAATGAACGAAAAAATTTTTGGACATTCTTTAATTGTAGGTATTTTACTTCTCACCGTTACCTCTATCTCCTCGTTATTACTGATATTTAGCTTA
>JAGRAA010000260.1 GCA_020435185.1 Bdellovibrionales bacterium
TATATGAAAGATCTTTTGTTTCTTTCGGCAGGTATTTAAAAAACTTATTAACATATAACTCTAAATTTGAAGTGGATTTACTTTCTTTTAAGAACTGTCTATATATCTTTATCTTTTGGTCTCTTGTTGGTTTAACATCCATCCGGTCTACAGCATAGGTAGTAGAACTAAAAACAAAAATCACAATTAGGATAAAATATATTTTCTTAATCGAGCCCATTTTACCTTCTTTCATTATGACTCTAATTTTAAAAGAACTCTATGACCTATTAAATGAATTAGTTGAATTTTTAATACAACTGGCCGTCAGCCTATAGAAAACAACACATGTCTTCTTCTATATAGGATTTATTTTTATATCTCCTCACCAAGGTCCTGATTTTCTCAAAACAAGAAATTAATCTTAAAGAATCAAAATGAAACACCGATTGGTACATTGAAAGAAGTTCTCTTCGTGTAATTACACTTAGAGGGTTAAATCCAGCAGGAGTCACGGATAGATTCCTGTCAAAATTCTTCAAGGAGGAGGAAAAAAATGGGTTTAAGAATAAACACCAACACAGCTTCATTAAATGCCCAAAGAAATTTGGTCAAATCGAAGCTCAGCCTTGATACCAGCTTAGAGCGGTTATCCTCAGGGCTAAGAATTAACCGAGCTGGAGACGATGCCGCCGGACTTGCGATCAGTGAAAACTTGAAAGCACAGATTCGGGGTCTAAAGCAAGCCATGCGGAATGCTCAAGATGGCGTCTCTCTTATACAGGTGGCAGAAGGTGGACTTAATGAAATCAGTTCGATCTTAATCAGACTGAGAGAATTAGGTGTACAAGCCGCTTCAGACACAATCGGGCCTGTTGAAAGACAGTTCTTGAATGTGGAATATGATCAACTCGTTTCAGAGATTGATCGAATCGCAGATGGTACCGAGTTTAACGGCACTCAACTACTGAGTGGAACCGGCTCTATATTGGACTTTCAAGTGGGAACTAGAAACGATCCAAATATTGATAGACTCTCATTTGATGCATCTAAAGCAGATGCCAATGCCGCTGCATTAGGAGTGAATTTAACCAGCGTTGCAGACAAAGCCTCGGCGCAGAACTCTCTAACTGCCATAGATTCGGCAATTGTGAGTGTTTCGGCGATGAGAGCAGACTTTGGTGCGATTCAAAACAGACTTCAATCTACTATTAGTAACATTGCTGTGTCTGTCGAGAACATGTCCGCTGCAAACTCTCGTATTAGAGATGTGGATGTCGCCGAAGAAACTGCAGAGCTGACAAAAAATAATATATTACAACAAGCTGGAGTAAGTGTGCTTGCGCAAGCCAATCAGTCTTCGCAAACAGCGTTACAACTCTTGAACCGAAGTTTTAGTTAATGGTTAGCCGGATCTTATAGTCAACGATTCATCAGCTGACTGTTTACAAGACCTTGGTTCGCAAGCTTAACTCACCCGTCACAAAGATTGTGACGAATTGACCACGATGGCAATATCGGTGGCAAAAAATTGAAAACTGTTTCCTGTGCGTGCTAGTCACGCCCCGCGTGGCTAGCATATTTTGGAAGCAAAAGAGATCTCCCCCAAGAATAAGGATGAGATCTAAAACGAAAAAAAGAGTCAATAGACTTGTCTGTCTTCACCAACTCCCCGTCTACAAGAAAAAAATATCAAAAAACTGGACTCAAACTTTTACCAAGATTTTCCGATCTATATTTGGGGACTTCTAATTAGTCTTCAGTAACACTAACCGGAAACAGGATTCGTTTCCGATGCCCAAGGACGGCAAGGATTCAAGGAGGAAGAGCCATGCAAGGAGGATAACTATGGCATTACGAATAGCAACGAACGTTGCATCGCTGAATGCGCAAAGGAGTTTAACTAACTCGAGCAGTGGAATGAACAAGGCACTCGCAAGATTGAGTTCAGGTTTTAGAATCAATCAAGCTGCCGATGATGCCGCAGGATTAGCAATTAGTGAAAATCTAAAAGCTCAAATTCGCGGTCTCAGACAAGCCCACCGCAACGCCAGTGACGGAATTTCGCTAGTGCAAGTGGCTGAAGGAGGACTAAACGAAGTCAGCAATATGCTCATCCGATTAAGAGAGCTCGCTGTACAAGCTTCTTCAGACACGATTGGTGACACAGAAAGAAAATTTCTAGATGTGGAATACCAGCAGCTTAAGTCAGAGATCCAAAGAATTGGTGAAAACACCACTTTCAATGGACGTGACCTATTAAATGGAACTGGAGGAATCGTCGATCTACAAGTAGGAGTTCACAACGACCCTTTTAAAGATCGAATCTCTTTCAATGCCTCTGCTGCAAATTCATCAATCGAAGCCCTAGGGATAGTTGCAGAGAGTGTGTCTACTAAAGAACAAGCTCAATCCAGCTTAGACGTAGTGGATACAGCAATGATTAAGGTAAATGCGATAAGAGCAAATTTTGGAGCCATGCAGAACCGACTCACCTCAACTCTTTCGAACTTAGACATTGCTAACGAAAATCTCTCTGCTGCAAATTCAAGAATCAGAGATGCGGATATTGCTAGTGAAACAGCTGAACTGACTAAACACAATATCTTAATGCAAGCAGGAGTGTCAGTTTTAGGACAAGCGAACAATGCACAACAAGTCGCTTTAAAATTACTCGGATAAAAACAATTGGGAGTCATGGACTTGACTCCCAATAAAAACAAACAAGGAGGTTAATATGATGGATCAAGCACAAGAGTGGACATTTCCGTTAATGACTTCAATTATTTTTTCAGGAGCTATTCTTATAGCTTTATTATAACAAAAAGGTACGGACACACTTTGGTGTCCATAGAGCGTCAAAAAATTAGTGCACCATGGACACCAAAGTGTGCCCGTACCTTTTTAAACTTTTAATTTTCGTCTACTAATGTAGGGAATGAAACAGATTCTACGATTTGCCATAGTGGCGGATAATATACTCGATGTCGATTCGGAATTATTCGAAAAGGATAGCGTTTTGTAGTTTACACTTCCTGAGTTCTCACTACTACTATCTAGAAGAAATATATCTTGATTCAATTGGCAATTCACTAAGCCAATTGACAAGAATAATATAAGAATGGCTTTACTCATTATCTTCATCAAACGTACCTTTAGCTCATTCTTATTTTATCGACATCTTCGAAAAAGATAAATATTTTTAGCCCTTATCTCTTATTTTGGACCAATCTTTTACTCATTAAATAGAC
>JAGRAA010000261.1 GCA_020435185.1 Bdellovibrionales bacterium
TCATCGAAGATCAATACTTCAGGATTTCCTAATAGAGCTTGGGCCAAATTTACTCTTTGAATATATCCCTCCGATAACTCTCCGATACGATAATTGGCAACTTGACTCAATTGACAATCCTTTAATATTTTTTGAACCATTACCTGAAAGCCTTCAATGTCTTTAAGCTGAGATACATACTTTAAAAAATCGAAAACCCTCATATCTTTCATAACCGCAGGTCGTTGAGTTTGAAAACCGACACGAGATTTGTAAAAAAGAGGATCCACGTACACATCGGCACCATTAAAAACTAAACACCCTTGCTCTGGGCACAGGTTTCCTGACAGAAAATTTAAAAAAGTGGATTTACCAGCCCCATTCGAGCCAATAACCCCGATAACCTCTCCTTTTTGAGCCCTTAGAGAAATTTGATCTAAGACTTTGTAGGTTCCATAAAATTTTGTAACATTATCAACTATCAACATACTCTTAATTTAAAAAGAATTTTTAGCTATAGCAAGTCGCCAAACATGCTAAATTAACCAAAATAACTATTCATATTTGTAAACAAAGCTTTTTTCATTTTTATAATTCACTCGACCTATGTGATCCCCTTTTATTGGGTTGACAAATCGGCATTCTGTATAAATCACATCAAATCTTTCCTTAGCCTTCAACTTAGCTTTCTGCTTAAAAGTCTTCTCGACCAATAGCTTAGCCACTGAATCCAGCTCTTCTTGTTTTGGGACTTTATTTTTATCAATGAACAAAAAACCATGTGCCCCAGGAAAATCTTTTAAATGAAACCATATAGTCCAAGGCTTAGATTTTCTTAACAAATCAAGATTATCCCTCGCATTACTCCCTATGTATATACTGTTTCCAATATTCGTTTGATTTTTTTGTACCTTATTACCTACCGAAATCTTGACGGCGGGATTTCTCTTGGGAACAGTAGCCAATTTCGAAGAGTCAGAGTTTTCTAATAGCACTTTTTGATGGCTCAATTCAGTTAATCTTTGTACAGAGGAACTCAATTTTACGTCATTTTTTTTTGCCTGATCAAAGCAATGCTCAATATTATTCACAAGATTCAAATCTGGCTTCCAGTAAATACTCTTTTCATCTTCACTCAAGGACTCGAAGCCAAAATCTTGTAGTTTCTTGGCTACTTCTCGCCATTTCCTATTTTTCTTTTTCTCTATATCTTGCTTTAATTTCTCTATGGATTTCTCTAGCTTGTGAAGAGCCTGAGCCTGATTTTGCTGAGACTCATTGGTCTTGGTCTTGGTCTTATCCCCATGGCGAATCTGTCTCCACTCTTTAATAAATTGCTCATAAGACCTAACTTCTCCCTGGTACGGTTCAGAAAGAGCAGTTCTCTGATAAACCTTATTCCAACTTATCTTTTTTTCAGGAATAGTTAAGATAATATTTCTTCCTTTAGGAAAAAGCATTGCACACATTTGGTAATTCTTATCGCCTGAAAAGTATAAATTCACTATTCTCTCGTGAGGTTCTTCAATAGAGATCTCTATTAATTCTCTTCCTAAAAAATGAGATTTAAAAAAAAGACCTATAGGTTTAACCTTGTTTTTTATTTTTTTTTGGGTCTTTCGTTCATAGGACTCATTTTTTGTTTCTAAGATCAGAGCTAAAGACCGAGGAGAAATATCCACTATTAGCCATTGAGATCTTCCATCGCGATACAACTCAATCCAAAGTTGATCCTCTTGAGTAAATACTTTTTGAGCTCGAGATCCAATAATCTTAGGTCGCAGAATTTCAATAAAACTCAACAACTCTTGCGAGTTTAAATTTTTCATCGAGAATCATTTTATACTTAATTCTCAGACATCATCAACTTCATCGTCTCCCATAACGCCGAGATTATACTTCTCTACACGATAACGCATTGAGCGAAAAGAGATGTTCAACAGTTTGGCAGCTCTTTTTTTAATGCCATTTGCTGTGTGAATAGCTTTTATGAGAAGCTCTTTTTCAATCTGCCCCATAACTTTGTCTAAATCAATGCCATCTTCTGTAACTTCAATTTCATGACTAGAAGCCATCTTTCGACCAGAAGGAGTTTCTACAAAAGGAGGTAAACTCTCCGGCAAAATAGACGCTCCGCCCTCTAAGGCTACCGTTCTCTCTATGATATTTTCTAACTCCCTTACGTTTCCGGGGTAACTATACTTTTTTAAAATTTCCATAGCTTCGTCACTAATTTTTCCAATCTTCTTCCCTAGACGATCATTGTATTTTTGTAAAAAGTGATTAGCCAATACTGGGATATCGTCTTTTCTTTCTCTCAAACTAGGAGTCTCGATTTTAATGACGTTTAATCTATAAAACAAATCCTCTCGAAAGGTTCCTTGAGTAATCATTTCTTCTAGATTTCTATTGGTTGCCGCCATTATCCTTACGTCAATATGAATGTCGTCAGTACCCCCCACCCTTCGTATAACTTTTTCTTGAATGGCTCTTAATAACTTTACTTGAATATTTACCGGCAACTCTCCCACCTCATCAAGAAACAGAATCCCTCCACTAGCAACCTCAAATAATCCTGTTTTGTCGACAACAGCTCCTGTAAAAGACCCTTTCTTGTGTCCAAACATCTCTGATTCCATTAAATTTTCAGGAATAGCTCCGCAGTTGACAGTAACAAAAGGTCTGTCCTTTAACGGACCATTATAGTGGATGGCCTTAGCCACCATCTCTTTACCTGTTCCACTCTCACCAGTAATTAATATATTTGTTGGAGCCTGAGCAACTCGTTTGATGAGATCAAATATTCTGTGCATGGGGTCAGAATTTCCGATAAAGTTTTGAAATGAATATTCACGAACTAATTCTTTTTTTAAGTTTCTGTTCTCGACTTCTAGATTTCTGCTCTTTAAAGCATTCGCAATATTAAGTCTGACTTCATCAATTTTAAAAGGCTTTGTTATGTAATCATAGGCCCCCATCTTCATCGCGTCGACGGCTGTCTCCGTAGTACCAAAAGCCGTAATCATCATGAACAGCACATCATTATTTTGATTTCTTACCTCTTGAAGCAATTCTATTCCTGTTTTATTAGGCATTTGTAGATCAGAAATAACCATATCAAAAGATTTTTTCTCAATAAGATCCAAAGCCTTTTGTCCATCCTCAGCACAAGTGACTTCGTAACCTTCTTTTCTCAGCATAATCTCCAAAAATTCTCGGATAGATTCTTCGTCGTCGACCACTAAAATTCTTGGTTTCATAATTGTCCTTCCTTGTTATTAAGCCTGTTTTTTAAGAGCCACTTCGTCTTTTAAATCATTCGACGCTTCAAACTCAATTGTAAATATTGTTCCCTTACCCTTTTCACTCTCCACATACACTTTTGCCCCATGAGATTCAAATATCTTATGAGTCATTGCAAGCCCTAGTCCAGTACCTTTTGGTTTGGTCGTGTGAAATGGTTCGAATATATGCTTCATGTTTTTCTCGTCGATACCAGATCCGTTGTCCCTGATCTCTACAACTAGAAACTCTTTATTATCAAAAACGCTCACTTGAATAACTGGATCATCTGCCTTTTCCATGGCTTGGTAAGCATTAATCACGATATTCAAAAAAGCCTGCTTTAATTTATTCTTATCCCCGAGAACCAAACTTTGAGAACTCATATTTAAATCTTGTTTCACCTCTGACCTTAGCTGATGATTCACTTTTACCATATCCATCACTTCTGTAAGCAGTAGGCTTATATTAACCGTTTGGTCAGGAGGGATATCTGGCTTTACATAATCTAAAAATTCAGAGATCAAGTTGTTCAATCGATCGATTTCTTTTAAAACAATTTGCATAAGTTTTTTATCTTCTGGATCTGAAATCTCACGTGATGACTCCAACATTTGAATGCTTCCACTGATACTCGCCAAAGGGTTTCTTATTTCGTGAGCAATACCCGCGGCTAATTGTCCCACCGCTGCCATTTTCTCTTGTTGCCTCATCGCGAACTCCAACCTTTTAACTTCAGTCAAATCCTGAAAAATCAACAGAAATCCGTTGGATATACCTGGACCCTCAACAAGAGGAGAAACCATAACTTCTATAATCCTTTTATCTCTTTCAGAGTTAACATATTGAAGCTCATAGCGAATAGGTTTTGAATCTACGGATCTAATCGTGTTATTACTAATTTCTTCTTGAATGACAGGAAACACCTCCTCTATCGCTACTTCTAATAAATTATCTCTATCGAGTATCTGATTAGACGCCTCATTACTAAAGGTGATTTTTCCGTTTAAATCTATTGTAATTAATCCTGTACGAATATTTTTGATAATTAATCGATTCAAGTCCCTTAGGGCTAAAATCTCTTGGCCTTTTTCAAAAATCTCTTCTCCCATAAAGTCGATTTGCTCACTCAAAGAACCACTAAGATATGCTACAGCAAAAAAAGCTATGTTATTTAAACCCACCACGAAATACATATTGGTAATTTTCATGTCAGGACCAATAATCAACAGAAAGCTAAACATTATGGACGAAAACAAAGCTAAGGTTACAGCACCTTTTCTTTTATAGACGAGGCCGCAAAGTATGATATTCACCAAATATAAAAATAAAAATACAGATTGATTTAGACCGGTAAAGTAAATCAGGAAAGTGACCAAAACTTGGTCATAGGTAAACAAAATCGCATTTGCAAACCAGATTTTTTTTAATCTATTGATATAGGAGGTGTACAATCCATTAAGGGCAAAAGCTCCTGCTATTAATCCATAAATAGGAATCCATACGTCTGGATTTAAAAACTCAGAATTAAAACTTTGCAAAAGAACGGCGGTCACCAAAATTATAAAAACAGTGAAAAGCCGTACGGCCTGAATCATAACCAAGCGTCTAAGACGGTCCTTTTCAACATTTTCAATAATGTCTGTCAAAAACACCTCCGCTTACACACCAATGGTATCTCCCAAGTTGAATATAGGTAGATACATCGCTATCACCAAAAAGGCTATGATAGCGCCCAATATAATCATGAGTACCGGTTCAATAATACTTGTTAAAGCTGCTGCGGCCGTTTCTACTTCATCATCAAAAAAATCTGCAATCTTATTTAGCATGGTGTCAAGGTTTCCGGACTGCTCCCCTATACTAATCATTTGAGAGACCATTCTAGGAATATGTTTTTCTTGCTCTAAGGGCTCAGATAAAGTCCGACCTTTATTAATAGACTCTTTTGATTTTAATAGTGCTTGCTCGATAACATAATTTCCAGCGGTTGCAGAAGCAATATCTAAAGAATCATTAACTCTCACTCCAGAAGACAAGAGTGTCGCTAAGGTTCGAGAAAATCTCGCTATGGATGCCTTTTGAATAAGAGTTCCAAAAATAGGAGTACTAATAAACCATGGATCCATGGTTTTTTTTCCATCTGGAGTTTCGTAATAAAATTTTACACTAAAGAAAAAGGCTACGGGACTAGGTACAATAATATACCAATACTTGACAACAAAATCGCTCATATCTAATACAAACTGAGTCAGAGCCGGAAGCTCCTTACCAGCAGAAGTAAACATTTCAACTGTTGATGGAATAACCCAAATAAGCATAGCCGTCACAACCAAAAAAGACACCGAGATAATCACTGCTGGATAAGTCAATGCTCCAATAATTTTACTTTTTAATTTACCGCTTTTTTCCATGTGGTTTGCTAGCTTATTAAGAACCTCATCCAGAACCCCACCCTCTTCTCCTGCTCGAATCAAATTGACATACATTTTATCAAAAGTTTGAGGAAAGATTTCCATTGATTCGGCAAGCCGCTTTCCCTTCCCTACGGATCGAGCAAGCGCATTTAAAGTGTTCAACATAGCTGGTGTTTTAGCACCTTGAGCCATACTTTCTATACTCTGAACAATCGGAACCCCAGCTCCTATTAAAACAGCAAACTGTCGAGTAAAAATAATTAGCTCTTTAGAATTCACTTTACCAAAGTTTTGTGTTTTCTCAGCACCTCCTCCACTAGAGGCTCCTCCTTTTTTGGGAACAATTGTCAACGGTATCAGCTGCTGTGCTCTAATTTTAACGCGAGCTTCTTGGACACTATCCGCTTTCACCGTACCTTGAATATTTCTCCCTTGAAGATTTTTTGCTTTAAATGAAAATTCAGCCATCTACAACCCAGCCTTTTCCATTAATTGATCTAACTCCTCTGGATCAGGAGTCGCGCTAAACGCTACTTTCACATTTATTTTTCTGTTCATAATCAATTTCAACAAAGATTGATTCATTGTCACCATACCGGTCTTTTCTTGACCTACTTGCATTAACCCGTAGGCCTGATGCAATTTATTCTCTCTAATAAGATGGCGTATGTTAGGTGTGAGAATCATCAACTCGCAAGCAGCGACCATACCACCGTCTCTACTTGGTAATAGTTTTTGGGTAATCACTGCATTTAGAACTTCACTCAATTGCATCCTTGCCCGTTCTCTTTGCTCCGAAGGAAACATACCTACTATTCTCGATATAGATTGAATAGCAGTATTGGTATGCAACGTACCAAAAACTAAATGCCCTGTTTCTGCAACCTTCATTGTTGCCTCTACAGTTTCATTATCTCTGAGTTCTCCAATAAGACATACGTCAGGATCTTGCCTTAAAAGTGATTTCAAAGCTATTAAAAAGTCCTCCGTATCACTTCCCACCTCTCGCTGATTTATAATGCAATTTTTATGTTGATGAATATATTCTATAGGATCTTCAAGAGTAATAATATGGCCTCGACGCTCTTGATTGATTTTGTCTAGCAAGCTAGCAATAGTCGTTGATTTACCACTACCAGTAGGACCTGTAACAAGAACAAGACCCGCGTTAAAATTGGTTACATCTATTGCCGCTTGAGGTAATCCCAAACTGGAAACCGAAGGAATCTCTAAAGCCACTCGTCGAAACACGCCTGAAACAAAACCCTTTTGAAAAAAGAAATTCGCTCTAAACCGAGCCATATTCTTTATACCAAAACTAAAATCCAACTCTTTTTGCTCTTCAAATTTGCTTTTCTGTACATCCGTAATTATAGAATAACAAAGCTTTCGAGTATCTTCTCCTGATAGCTCTTCTGTCTTTACCCTAACCACTCGACCATTGACTCTTAAAATAGGCGGAGAACCTGCAATAAGATGCAGGTCCGATGCATTTTGCTTAACTACAGCTTTTAAAAGTTGTTGGATTGTAATCATAAAATATCGTCACTCAAAGTTGCGTTTAGTACCTCATCAACGGTGGTAATACCTTTTTTTAACTTATTTAAAGCACTCATTCTTAAAGTTTGCATTCCATCGCGTAATGCTTCTCTTTTTATAGTTAAAGGAGTGGCTTCTTTAAAAATCGCTTCTTTAACTCTTCCTTTAATTTGCAAAACTTCATGAACAGCAATTCGACCAGCTAACCCAGTTTCATTACAGTGAGAGCACCCCTCGCCTTTTTTTAAGTTCTTGTATTGAGGGAGCTCTTCCTGCTTTACCCCCAAACCCAACAAAACTTCATCTGGCAAATTATATTCTACACTACAATACTCACAATTCTTTCTCATTAAACGCTGTGCGACCACCATAGTTGTTGCCTCAGCCACCAAAAAATTTGGCACTCCCATATCCACTAAACGGGCTACCGTAGAAGCTGCATCGTTGGTATGCAAAGTACTCACCACTAAGTGACCTGTAGATGCCGCTTTATAGGCCACTTTCGCAGTTTCTAAATCCCGAATCTCCCCCACCATTATGATGTCAGGATC
>JAGRAA010000262.1 GCA_020435185.1 Bdellovibrionales bacterium
AGAAAGAAGTGGCATGCCTACAGAACTTGCATATATTCAAAGTTGGAGAAAGTTTTCTCCGAATTTTTCAAAAATTATTTTCGGATCAGATGCTGTGATCGAAGAAGACAGATTCAAATCAGTTGTATTTGGGAATAATGAAATCGATGAAGGCCCAGTCTCTGTTGATGACGCAGTTTATTCCATTGATTTGACAAGAAACCAAGTGCTTCAATCAAAATATTTAACATCCGAGGAGAAAAATAAAATCCTCTGGAAGAATAGTATTGAACTATTTGAACGCTTAGGTTTTTGAATCATAGTTATTTGATGTATTACTTTGGTTTATTCTCTCCATCCACCATTATGAGTTTTGGCTCATGAGCATTGGCCTCTTCTTCAGTATATGACGAGTAACAGGCTATGATGACCTTATCACCAGGCTGAACGTGTCGAGCAGCGGCTCCATTGAGACAGATCTCTTGGTTTTTGCCGTGAATGACATAGGTAGAGAATCGCGCTCCACTATTGCAATTGTAAATATGTACCTTTTCAAATTCTCTCATTTGAGCGAGGTCACATAATTCGGGATCAATTGAAATTGATCCTTCATATTCTAAATTTGCATCCGTAACCGTTGCTCGGTGTATTTTTGATTTTAACATGGTAATGTACATTATGACTCCTTAAAAAATTTCAGTTTGTGCTTCTTGTTTTGTTTTACTGTTAGGTCGAAGAACTTTTTCGCCATTAATTTTATGGGCTATGTATAATCCTTTTAAAACAAGGTCAGGATCGTCGATATCAAATAGATCGTTTCCTTTTAGCAATCGTGCAAAGCCCCCAGTGCCAATGACCAGAGGCGCGTCATCTTTGAAACAGTGCTCAGTGAGTCTTTGAGTGACTTCTTTAACGAGTCCTATGGTTCCATAATAGAGGCCAGCTTGAATACTCTCTACGGTTGATCGTCCTATAGGGGATTCTGGCTTAACGATTTCAACAGAAGGCAACTTTGAAGTTTTAGACTCCAGAGCCTCCATAGAAATTTTTAATCCAGCATGAATGATCCCTCCTAAATACTCTTTCTTAGCCGATACTGCACAAAAAGTGGTGGCCGTTCCGAAATCAATAATAATAAGGTTTTTATCCGGGTATTGAAAAGATGCCGCTATCGCGTTCGCAATTCTATCAGCTCCTACTTCTAGAGGATTGCTGTATTTTATTTTTAATCCGGTCTTTACTCCTGCTTGAAGAAAAAATGGAGTTATATTGAAGTATTTAATAAAACTATTTCTTAAAGAATGGATAATTTCAGGGACCACACTGCATATTGAGACATGAGTAATGAGTTTAGGGTCGAAGCCGTTTTCTTTTAAAATAGATCTAAAAAATAAACCAAGCTCGTCCGAAGAAGTTCCGATCTTACTTGTTTTTCTAAATCGAAGCTTGATATCTTGTTGTTCAAAAACCCCACCAAAAATTTGGCTGTTTCCTACGTCTAAACATAAAATCATAATTTGTGTTCCTCTTTTACGTCAATATTATCAATTAATCTAACTTCTCCAATATTTGCGGCAATATACTTTCTATTGTTATGAAGTTCGAGATACTCAAGATCAATTCCATACTGATGGAGATACTGCTCTGCTTTTTCTTTATTTAAGTTTTGATTTAGAACTTTATAAATTTCAGGAGCTTGCCTTCTCTGCTCTTCAGAAAGTCTTTTGTTTCTAGAGCTCATGGCCAGTCCGTCTTGTTCTCTGACAATGGGGCAGGCGATTATTTTTATAGGCACAAAAAAGGCATGAACCATGTCTTTAATAAGTGTAAGTTGTTGAAAATCTTTTTCGCCAAAATAAGCTTTTTGAGCTCCTGAAATATTTAACAACTTCAAAACAATAGTGAGAACACCATCAAAGTGACCTTTTCTAAATTTTCCACAGAGTATTCTACTAAAATTATTCTCACTCACTTTGAAAGCATAATCATCTGGGTATATATCTTTGTATTCGGGGATCAATAAAAATAAATTATCTGACGACAATGATTCTAAAATACTGATATCTGATTCCAAATGATGAGGATAATTTTTAAAATCCGATGAATTATCAAATTGTGTAGGGTTGATATAAATACTAACCAAAGTGATTTCGTTTTCTAACAACGATTGCTTAACCAATGAAAGATGTCCTTCGTGGAGAGCTCCCATAGTTGGAACAAACCCTATAGAAAGGTCTTTTGATAAATTTGACCTAAACTTTATCCATTCAGAAATATTGAAAGTCTTCATTTTTGATAGAACTCCTCTTCGTTTGGAAAACTTCCATCGTTAACCGAATTGATAAATTCTTGGATGCCTTGAGTAAAGACCTCTGCGCCCGGAGAAAAATGTCTCACAAATTTAGGTTTAAAGTCCGTGTTTAATCCAAGCATATCTTGGAGTACCAGAACTTGTCCGTCAGTGTACGGGCCCGCTCCAATTCCTATGGTGGGGATCGCTAAATTTTGCGTTACCTGAGTGGCAATAGGTTCAGGAATAGCTTCTAGGACTACCGAAAAACAACCAGCTTCTTGAAGA
>JAGRAA010000263.1 GCA_020435185.1 Bdellovibrionales bacterium
ATCAGCCGATCTTAATTTGAGAATTATAAAAAAAAATTTGATTTTTTATACAGAATTTAAAATATTTTTTTTCAGTAAATCATAAAATGTATCTTTAAAGTTTACGATAAGTACCTCATGGGTGACGTTATACCTTTTAGAGAAAAAAGAAATTTTCCTCGCGTAGAGTTTCAGTGTGCTATTGGTGTTCTTCATGATGGTCGCTTTGAAACTTTTAGAGCCGAAGAAATTGGACAGGATGGAGTCTCTTTTCTGGCCGATTTTGATAGTCCTATTGGTAAAAGAGTGGTGGTCTCATTTCATATACCCTACGTATCGTTAATTATAACTCAGGCTCAAGTAAAAAAAGTTGAGGATTTTTCAGGTGGTTTAAAAAAATATTTTATCACTTTTATGCAGCTTAGTTTTACGAATGAACGGCATCTCAGAAAATATATTGCCGAACAATTTATTCAGTATGCTGAATCAGAGCAGAGGTAGGCCTTGCCTTGAGCGCACTTTTATTTTGTGCGCTCTGCAATTTGATTTATTTAGAAGTGGAAAAAACAAGTTTTGACAATCGAGAGATCTTTCTAGCAGCATTGTTAGCATGAAAAATCCCTTTTTGAGCGGCTTTACCCATCTTGCTAGAATAAGCAACAAGTAACTCTTGCGCCAACTTACTGTCTTTTGTTTCTACGGCTTTTCTAAGCTTTTTTTCAAAGGTTCTCACAGTGCTCTTTGCTTGGCCTTTACGAGCTTGAATTTTTAGTGACTGACGAGCTCTTTTTGCTGCAGATTTATGGTTTGCCAATATTTCCTCCAAAGATTAACTTGTTGCTAACAGTTATAGTTAATTAAATTAAACATTTACTAAGTTTGCATAACTCAAAGTGGTCGAAATAGCATAAGTAATGGGGCTTGACAAGCCTAATTACAGAGATTCATTTGGGTTATAATCTTTTTAGGGGAACCTCAAAGTTGAAAAATACATTGGATAATCAACAGGTTATTAAATCAGCTTCAAAAATGTCCTTAGCCACATTAATTAGCCGAATACTGGGGTATGTGCGAGATGCTTTACTGACGGCCATGCTTAATCCCACGGCTAAAGATGCGTTTTTAGTAGCTTTTCGGCTACCTAATATGTTTCGTCGGCTTCTCGGGGAAGGGTCTTTGTCGGTGAGTTTTATACCGGTTTTTGTTGATCATCTGTCTCGTCCTGAAGATCAAGTAAAAGCGAAAAACCTTTCTGCTTCAATATTTACTCTTCTGATGATCGTTTCGTCGATCTTGAGCGTTTTAGGGATTCTTTTTATGGAGCAGCTTCTTGGGGAGGTGCTTTCGGGTAAGGGATATCAGCAAATTCCTGGCAAGATGGATATGACGGTTTTGTTGGCTAGAATCATGTTTTTCTATCTTTTTTTGATTACCTCTTATGCTTATTTAATGGCTATTTTGAATGCGCTTAAGTCTTTTTTTATTCCAGCGCTTGCCCCTGCGCTATTTAATTTTGTTTTCATTTTAGCCCTGCTGACTCCCGCTGAATGGAGCGACGGTTTGGAGCAGAACGTAGCTTGGGGAGTATTAATAGGGGGAGCGGTTCAAGTTCTCGTTGTTTCTTATGCATTAGTGAAAAAAGGGTTTTTTCCGGGAATTTCTTTTGTTTTTAATAGCCCTTCGGTTAAAAAGGTTTTGTTTAATATGATTCCCGGGATGTTAGGCTTGGGGATTCTTCAGCTCATGAGCCTTTTTAACATATACTTTGCCAGTAGACTCCATGAAGGGTCTCATACCTATATTTACCTTGCAGATCGAATTTTAGAACTTCCTCAGTCATTGATTGCCGTAAGCTTGGGAGTGGCATTGCTACCGACTTTATCTGAAAAGTGGGCGCAAGGTAAACGCCTAGAGATGATTGAGATGGGACAGTCCCATCTCAAACTTTTGCTGTTTCTTTCTTTGCCGAGTGCTGTGGGGATGTTTGTTTTGGCAAAACCTATTGTGGAGGTTCTCTTTATGCGTGGGGAGTTTAGTGAAGTTGATGTTCAGCAGACTTTATTAGTCGTTCAGTTATATAGTTTTCTATTAATAGCATCTAGTGTGGTTAAGGTCATTGCGCCGAGTTTTTATGCGATTAAAAACACGTGGGTGCCTGCTTTGATATCGGCATTGTGTTTGCTCTTACATGTAGTGGTGGCCAATCAGTGGACGTATTATTTTGGGCTTCAAGGTTTGGTCGGCTCTACCGTTTTATCAGGATTTGTAAATGCCTTTTTGCTTTATGTTTTTTATCAAAAATTTATTGGAAAGCTGTCTTTGATCCAATTAATTAAAGACTTATGGCCTTTAGTTATTTCTATTTCCTTTATGGCTTTTACAATTACAAAGTCCTATCTTTTGATTTCTAATGGGTTACATGCTTTGATATCTCCCTCATGGGCCAGAGGTCTTGCGTTGGGGGCATCTATGGCTTTGGGAGGAACGGTATATTTTTATGTCTGCAGCTTGATGAGGGTGAAAGAGAGTCAGGCGATAATTTCTCTTTTCAAAAGAAAGTTAAAAATCAAGTAAATGCTCAGCCTCAAAGCTCAGGATAAAAAATGCTGAGCCTCAAAGCTCAGCAATAACCTGTTTCATTAAACTTTGAATTTTTTGAGCGAGTCCGCCAAGTGCTGGGTTATGGACCGAAGCCATGGAAGCAACAGGATCAATTCCTGATATTTCCACTGGGCCATCGGGTTCTTTTTGTTGCACGATAACGTTGCAGGGAAGCATCAAACCAATTTTATCTTCGGCAGATAGGGCTTCAAAGGCTGAGTGAGGATGGCACGCTCCCAGTATTTTGTATTTGTAAAAATCAACGTCAATTTTCTTTTTAAGAGTTTCTTGGATGTTAATTTCAGTGAGTACACCGAAACCATGTTGCTTGAGTTTTTCTGTGACTTTAGAAACTCCCTGGTCAAAGCTGCAATCCAAAGATTTGCTAAAAAAATAAGACATTTCAAATCTCCTCTTCACTGATTTACTTTATTTTTCTTTATTATTATTTTTCTTTTTTTATTTTTATATTTTCTTTCTACTTTTTCTATTTTTATATTTTTTTTTTTTT
>JAGRAA010000264.1 GCA_020435185.1 Bdellovibrionales bacterium
CAAGGCAAATGCAAAAAACCGAGTCGCCTCCTATTTCTATTCTTTTTAAAGACCAAAACTGGTTGGTCGTTGATAAGCCTTGTGGGTTGTCCGTTCACAACCCCGAGGACTCAAGCAATTTAATGAAAACTCTTTGCGCCCAGTTAATGACTCTCTCCGATGAAAAATTGAAGATTAAAGATCTCTACCCGGTTCATCGCCTCGACAAAGAAACGAGTGGAGTGCAAATATTTGCACTGAATAAAAGTAGTGCTCAAGCCCTTGCTGAAGAATTCCAAAACCACCGAGTGAATAAAATCTATTGGGGATTGGTAAAGGGAGTGCCACAACCTGAAACAGGATTATGGAACAAGCCCCTTACTGACAAAGCCGAAGGAAGGAAGTCCCCTCAAGGCCTTTCTAAAAACCGGGTAGAATGTGCCACTGAATTTACAGTGATTAAAAGATCACCCTATTTAAGTCTTTGTGAGTTTCGTATTTTAACCGGAAGGCAACATCAAATCAGAAAGCACGCCGCCTTAGCCAAACACCCTCTGATCGGTGACCCCCGCTATGGAAGCCCTTCTCTCAACAAAAAAATAAAAGAAATTTACAATACTGATCGAATGTATTTACATTGTATGAAAATTGAATTATCTGGCACGAAGCTAAAATCAAAGACAATCCCCGACTTCGATAATTTTTTTAAAAAGGTTTAGACAGACCATGATTGAATCAGAAAAAGAAAAAGCGGATATCTCCCCTGAGAGTATTAAATCAACCATTGCGTTCATAGAAACCCTAGTGGACGATACCGAAAAATTAGGTTTACTCACTGAAGAAGAACGCAAACGACTACTCATTGCTGCCGGAAAGCTTTCTCGCCCCGACAAACTCGAACGGCAAAGACGAGGTAAAAAAATTCGCTCAGCTCAAAAAAGAGCCGTTATTCAACACGATAGAGAACTACGCACAAAAACGGGGATTCGCTCAGCTCGCCAGGTCGATGTCTTTACCGCTCCTCTCCAAATTACCTCTTCTGCAGAAACAGCCTCACCAGGAGATTTGAAGTCTCCGAGAACCTGCTATGTATGCCTTGCTAAGTATTCTACTCTACATCACTTTTATGATACCATGTGCCCCTCTTGCGCCGAATTCAACTATCAAAAAAGATTTCAAACAGCTTCCTTGAAAGGTCAAGTCGCCCTTATCACCGGCTCAAGGCTTAAAATAGGCTATCAGGCGACCCTAATGATGCTTCGAGCAGGAGCAAAGGTGATCGCAACCACTCGTTTTCCAAAAGATTCAGCCCTTCGATACGCCAGAGAACCCGACTTTAAAGACTGGGGACATCGTTTGCACATTTATGGCTTGGATTTACGTCATACCCCAAGCGTTGAGATTTTTTCTCGCTATATTGAACAAAAATATGATCGACTCGATTTATTGTTAAATAATGCGGCCCAAACAGTACGTCGCCCCCCTGGGTTTTATCAACATTTAATGGAGAACGAAGAGCGACCACTTTTCACTTTTGACAAAGATGAACAACAACTTCTCAAAGATCATGACGAATGCATAAAACAATTAGGTCATATTGAAACTAAAGATATAGAAAGAGAAAAGGCCTTGCCCGCAGTATGGCATGGTCATGGACCGGGCGTGGGGTTAAGTTCCTCTGCTCATCTCTCGCTGATTCCCTACACCTACGATGAGTCTTTAAACGTTCCTGAGATTTTTCCCGACGGTCGACTGGATGCTGATCTTCAACAAGTTGACCTCAGAACCACCAATAGTTGGAGACTTAAAATCGGAGAAGTGAACACCTCTGAAATGCTTGAAGTTCATCTTATCAATGCCGTTGCCCCCTTTGTTTTATGTAATCGCCTCACGCCTATGATGAAGCGAGATTTCACGGGCCAAAAGCATATTGTCAATGTCACGGCAATGGAGGGGAAATTTCAGCGTTTTAAAAAGGAACCTCGACACCCTCATACCAATATGGCGAAGGCCGCACTAAATATGTTAACAAATACCATTTCTGGAGAACTCGCCACCCATGGCATCTTTGTTAACGCCGTAGATACGGGATGGGTTACAGATGAAGACCCTGTCCAACTGTCTAAGCGAAAAGAAGAAATTCATGACTTTCAACCTCCCTTAGATATCGTCGATGGGGCGGCCAGAATATGTGATCCTTTTTTTGATGGGATCCTTACCGGAAAGCATTGGAGCGGAAAGTTTCTTAAAGATTATCGCCCAATTGATTGGTAAATTTTAATAACTGGCTCACTAAAATGTTGTTAGATTGTACTTCTCTGACCTCTAACTATTTTATTTTTAAATGAAATTTCGTATTTCGGTCGGTACTTTCCAAAGTATAACTTTGGAAAGTCCACAACGAGCCA
>JAGRAA010000265.1 GCA_020435185.1 Bdellovibrionales bacterium
CAAAGTGAAAAGGGAACTGTTACCTACTTTATTCCAGTTTGTAGAAATTGTCTCAACTCGATTCATTTGTGTCCCGATAAATGACTTATAAATATTTTTTACAGGGATGTAAAAAAATGAAGAGTTTAGTGTTTTCGATTTTAATAATATTTAGTACCCATCTCGGGGCCCAAGAGGTTCATGAGTTTTACAATGGTGTGAGAGCGCTCGGTATGGGTGGAGCGGTCATTGCAACTGTAAACGACGAAACGGCTCTGCTTTCAAACCCAGCAGGTCTCGGAAAGTTGAGAAACTATTTTGGTACCGTAATAGATCCTGAAGTTGAAGTTGGTTCAGACAATGATCAGTTAATCAGTTTGGATTTTTTACAAGCTCTTCGGCCGCAGACAGTGTTAGATGCGCTTGAGTTAAAACCTGATAAACATCTTCATTTTAAAGGTCAGCTTTTTCCATCTCTAGTTGTTCCTAACTTCGGAGTGGGACTCATAGCAAAGTATAGAATGGATGCCGATTTTGATTCTCCAACGGCTCCTACAGCATTAAGAATGAGTTATCAAAATGATATTGGGTTGGTGTTTGGTTTTAATTTTCGTCTTTTTGATGGACGCTTAAAAATTGGTTTTAATACAAAAATTATTGATCGAATAGAAATAGAGAAAACTGATATAGCTCCATCCGCAACAAATTTATCTATTGAAAGCTTAGCTTCAGAAGGTTTAGGTATAGGCACAGACGTAGGAATGATTCTTACTATGCCCTGGAAGTATTTGCCGACATTGAGTATTTTGGCGAGAGACTTAGGTGGAACTTATTACGACTTTCAAGAGGGGTCCTTTACGGGGTCATCGACCAGACCCAATGCTGAAGCACAAAAAATCGATGTGGCATTAGCGTTGTTTCCTATACTTGGAAACAAAACAAGAGGTTCTTTCACAATAGAAGCTCGTGATGTGACGAATTTAGCACAGGCATCAAGTACTTCTCGGTATTTACACACGGGGATGGAAGTCAATTTTCTAGATGCTCTATTTGTAAGATTTGGGATGAATCAAACTTACTTTACCGGTGGTTTGGAGATGGCCTTCGGAAACATTCAATTGCAGATGGCAACCTATGGTGAAGAGATCGGTTATGGAACAACGCTGAGAGAAGATCGAAGGTACACGGCTAAGTTTGCCTACAGGTTTTAGGGGAGAACATGAAACTTTTGCGATCATTGTTAATGATGCTCATTCTTAGCTGCATGAATCTAAGTTGCGGAGGTAACGTCTTGACTTCGTTTGGAGATCGAACCACCGATGACGCTATTTTAGTGGACATAAAAAATTATCGAAATGCAGGAGATTATACCTCTGCAATCAGTAAATTTTCTGAACTTTCAGCAGCAGCCACAGCATTACAAGAGAATCAATTTCTTATGGCTAATATCTATTCGGAGTCTTGCGGGCTGGATTTTTTATCGATGACAGAGGTTTTGGCTAGTGCATCTTCGTCAAGATTGTTTCCGTTAGTTATGGGAGAGATGGCCGGATCGACGGCAACGGGAGTTTCTCACTGCATTGATGCTGAAACAATTATGTACTCAATGGACAGTAGTTTTACATTGTCTGCAGGAGAGTATCTGTTCATGACTTTTTTAGGTTTGGCTAAGATAGGAGCAATATTAAACCTCAATGCAGACACAGACAGTGATGGATCTAGAGACGTTGGCTTTGACGCTTGTGATTCGGTAGATTTTCCAGACACCTATGCTCAGCATGTGGCCACGGCATTTACACTATTACAAACCGGATTGGTGGGTATGGCAGCGAGTGGAGACTCTAGTGGAGCTGACGCTGCCACTATAGTCAGTGCAGCTTGCACAGCACTAGGTTCATTAGGACCAAGTTTTGATTTTTGCGGAGAAACAGATTCAACCAACATTACCGGAGACAAGCTGAAAGGGGTTCGTTCTTTGGTTAAAGAAGATAATGATATCGGAATAGGAGATGATGGTTGCAGCGGCGATATAACCACTTGTAACTGTCCTTGAAGAAATGAAGTTTATATTTTTTGTATTTATATTGTTTTATACCTTAAAGGGATTCGCCGGAAATGTTTTTGACCTGAATTATTCAATACGGGCAGCAAGTATGGGGGGAGCCTACACGGCAGTGGTAGATAATGCTGATGCATTATTCTACAACCCAGCAAGTCTAGCTAGAATTGATGGAGTGGCTTGGACTATTTTAGATGCTAACTTTGGAGCCAGCAACCCCAGTGGTGCGCAGGCCTTAATGCAATTTATTCAAGGGGGAAGTCCGAGTGATCTTGCGAACTTCTATGGTCAACCCATTTGGTTGGGAGGGCATGCAAAAACTTCGGTTTCTACACCTTATTTCGGATTCGCTTACTTTGATCAAGCCAATTTACGAGTTGAGCTCACAAACCCATCTTTCCCTACCATGGATATAGACTATATAAATGATTTAGGTGTGTCTCTAGGGTTTGCTTTTCCTGTTATACCGAAAGCACTCTATGCTGGTTTTGCCTTGAAGAGTATTACTCGTACAGGGGGATCGCAGAGTTTTTCTGGAGCAACTATTGCAAGTTTAGATTCTGCGGCTATAGTCAGTTCTATGAGTGAAGGAGGGCGAGGTTTAGGCTTTGATTTTGCTCTTAATATTACTCCTCCTGTTCCAGGAATTGATCCTGTTATTTCTCTTGTGTGGCTGGATGTAGGACAGACTTTTTATGGCACTCCTTTGCAGAGCATCCCAAAGCAACAAGACAATATGATTGTCGGCTTTTCGATGGATGTGGACGCGGGTCCTTTTGCCTTTGTTCCTAGCCTAGAAATTCAATATATTAATGATCCCACCATCCAATTTGGAAACAAACTTCATTTAGGAGCTGAATTTAGTATGCCTTTGTTTGATATCAGAGGAGGATTTAATCAGGGTTACTACTCACTGGGTGCAGCTATGAATATGGGTGTTTTTAATTTAGAGTTGGCCACCTATGGAGTTGAGTTGGGCGCCGCGCCAGGCCAGATTGAAGACAGAAGATACGTTTTAAACTTAACTTTTGAAATTGGTGTTGGTCTTGGATTTACCGGAATCTTTGAAGAGGGAACACAAAATAGTTCAGGAGCTCGTCGTCGATTAAAACAACGTCGATAAATTTATAGATTTCAACTGACCCACAGATTTTACTGACGAAGCAAAAATGTTGTTATTTTATCTCTCTCGTCTCGAAAAGTTTCATTGCCTTTGCAAATGAAACTCGCTAACAATAAGGCATGTTTCAATTTCACTATGTTTCAAGCCAACTTGACCGATTTAAGTTGTTCTCTCAATTTGATAGCAAAAGACAGACCTGGCTTGTTGCCGACTTAACGTCTAAGTTTGAAATACAAAAAGAAATCATTCAAAGAGAAAAGCTTTTAGAAGAAGATGCTGTCTTAAGAGCAGCTGAATTTTGGCAAAAAATAATATATAGGCAATTTCCTCAAGTTAAAATTGTTTCACAACATTTTATTTCTGAAAAGGTAAAGCAGATCCTATCGAATATGGATATTGAGTGGGCGCAGAAGCCAGGATCAGCATCTACAGTGTTAAAATATTTGAATCAGTTAAGTTCCGTTTTATTTCATCCTAATGGGAGTGAAGTTCTACAGGAATGGTTGGAGAACAATCCTTTAGCAAAGGTTCGCTGGGGGCATTGGGCTATTTTATGTATGAAAGTCATGGATCAATTGAGAAATGAAAATATTATTCTAGTGAATTGGATCAGTGGTTATTTGCTTTCACAAGAATTGGATTCAATCACTTGGGACAGAGAAATAATTGTGGACTTGGGTCAAGATCTATCTTTTATTGAATTAGAGCTTTTGTCGCAAATATCAAACTCCGCGAATAGAACAATAAAAATCGTAGTCGAAGAAGGCAAGTTTAATGAGTTCTATAGAGAGTTGATTTCCCCTTACAAACAGATCGATGACCGCAAAGTTGATGATACCACTTCAGAATTTTTACTGACAGACTCATTAGAAAGACTTTTTGAAAAAGTAGAGGACACTCAAGTGTTTAAGTTTTCCACTTATAGTGCTGAGGTTAAGGACTTATGCTTTAAAATAAGAGGTCTTGTAGAAGAAGGACATAAGATGAGCGATATTATTATTGCTGGTCCAGAAATGGAATCTTATTGGCCTGTATTGGCTCCCTATTTGAGGCAAGAAGGTATTGTTTATAATAAGTCTAAGATAACAAGAGTTTCTTCGTTTCCTTCCATACAAAGTTGGTTGGCCCATTTGCGATTGTCTTTGAAGCTTGTAAGTAAAGAGGATTTGGAATGGAGCCTTACGGAAAAGGAATTTAGTTTTTTGCGCTATGAAGACTTTAAACGGTTGTTTAGCGTTTTATTTAAAGAAGAAGATCTTGGTAGAAATGAAGAGATGAGTAGTCTATATGCTCAAACGGTGAGCAAAGATTTTACGGAAGGTTTTTTGAGAAGAAACGAATTTATAGCTTGGGCTTTGGTGAGACTTCCTAAACATTTGAATTTGGATATTGTCCAAGGAATTTTTAACCAGATCTTTAGTGACTGTAGAGAAGAAACTAGCCTAACTTTGCGTTCTTGGGTTTCTTACCTTGAGGCTATTTGTTCTAAAAAAGAAATCAGACTAGAGGACGAATTTTATAAACCTTATGGTGTTCGTATTGAAAATTTGAATTCTTTGTCTTTTTTAAAAATGCAGTTCTTATTTGTACTGGGATTATCTGAGTCAGAAATGAAAACAATGCACCGAACGGCAATTAGCGCTTCGGATGTTTTTTCCTTTAGGCAACAAACGGGCTTGATTATAGAGCAAGCCGAAAATCGGACAGAAGAATATAACTTGGTAAAAACACTCAATTATATACCAGCAAAGAAATATCTTTATATTTCTCATACCGATTTTAAGGGAAATGATCAAAGTATAGCAAGATTGCCTTTGCTATTTTCTTTTTACAAAAAAATAGATCTGTCAAAAACTCAGTCTGCTCAAATGAGCTTTTGGGATAGTCTTCAAAGACAAGAATTGAAGACTATCGGTGAGTTTAGAGGATGGTCAGATCAGTCTATTGATATTGTTGAGAGTAAGCTTAAAGGAGATCTTGATTCTAGAGCTCAAGATAATTTTTATGTCCCGAAGGATATTTCTTTGTCAGCCTCTCGCATGGAATCGTATTTAAAGTGTCCTTTTAAATTTTTCTCTGAGAAAATATTAGGATTGTTCGATTTACCCATAGTGGATTTGGATATTGATAAATTAAGCTCCGGAAAGCTTATGCACAAAATTTTTGAAAGATTAATTTATCAAGTAGAGTCCTCTTTAAGCGATGAAGAGTTAAAAGAACTTATTAGACGGTCAGCTGCTGAAGTTGGTGCTCTTTCCGCAGATCAAAGGGTTTTTGATCTGCAAATACAATCTTACGTAGAATTAGCGAATAGATTTATAGAATTTGAAAGTGGGTGGAGAAAAGAACATCCATCGAGCAAGGTTTTAAAGACTGAGCATAAAATTCATGTGTACTGGGATCGTGATCAAAAGAAATGGTTTAAGAGTCCAGCCGAAGGAAGAATTCCTTTAATTGGTTATATAGACAGAATAGACGGAGATGGGGAAGGAGCTTTGATCGTTATTGACTATAAAAGCAGCCCGGGAGCATTGAGATACTTCAAGGATTGGGTAGACAAAGGAAATCTTCAGTTGGCGATCTATTCGCAAGCTCTTGAACAAGAGGATGAGCAAAACGAAGTCGTTGGAGCCTGTTATTATGTGGCTAAAGATTTTAATAGAAGTCGTGGTTTCCAGCTAGAAGCTGGAAGTTCAAAAAAGCTTCTTCCCGAGTCCACGCGGTACAATAAAGTAGATAGAGTTCAATTGGATAAATTATATGAAGAGATTAACGGGTTAGTAGGAGAGGTGGTAACGGGTATCACTGAATTAAGATTTTCTCCGGTGCCCAAAGACTTTGACGAATGTCATAGTTGTCAGTGGAGTCAGTTATGTCGAGCCTCACATCTGAACTAAGTGTAAGTGAAAGTTTATCTTCTGTCGAGATCGTTCGAGCGGGAGCTGGCGCGGGTAAGACTACGAAGTTAGTTTCTCAGGTGTTTGATGTGGCTTCTGAGTTTAAGAAGAAATACGAAAGGTTGCCTCAGGTCGTAGTTTGCACCTTTACTAGAAAAGCGACCCAAGAGTTGCGCGAAAGACTCACTATAAAGTCATTTGATCAAACCGATTTTGAACTTGTAAACTATGTTTCATCGTCGTCTCATATTCATATATCTACAATTCATGGCGTTTTACATTTGTTCTTAAGTAAATATGGTCATTTATTGAATTTGGACAATGATTTTCAACTCATCAATGACTCAGAAGCAAAACAAATAAGATCTCAAATTCTTTTAAGCCTCTTGGGGGAGTTCACTTCTTCAAAGTGTTTGCACAATATGGATTTTAGTCGATTGTTAAATTTATTATCCACCTACTATAAAGAGGTCTATTTTTCAGCATTCGAGCCGGTAGAAAAAAATCATTTTTATAGTCTGCTTAATCAAGTGTCGAATGAATGGGGTGAAAAGTTTATAGAGCTATCAAACGATGTGTTTGATCAAACCGATGATGAAAAATGGACTTCCTTTAGCGTGAGTTTGAGAAGTTTAGGAGAGGCGTTAACTTCTCAATGGACAAGTGAAAATTCTTTGAAAGATCAAATCGAAGGAAGAGTAAAGGAGATTGGCAGAAAGCCCTCTCAAAGAAAAGACAATCCTAAAGTCGATGTGTTTTTAAGTGAGCAAATCAGTGAAATGTTGCAACGATTTAAAAAGGACTTTCAGTCTGATCTCTGGAATGAGAATTTGTTTGCTGAGTATGAGGACTTTTTTCAGGAATTCAAAAAATTAGCAGACAAGTTTTGTTTAGAGTATCTGCAAGAAAAAGTATCTCGTGGCAAAGTTGAAATGGATGATTTAGAAATTTTAGCGTTACGAGCTATCGAACTTTCCCCAGAGGTAGTGGAGTTATTTTCTAAAGACTGGGATTATTGGTTGATTGATGAATTTCAAGATACAAGTCCGAGGCAGGTAAAAATTTTAAATGGATTCATTGGAGACCGACCTCATTTCTTTGTCGGAGATCCGCAGCAAAGTATTTATTTGTTCAGGGGTGCTCGATCTGAGGTTTTTGAGAAAAAGTTGAGTGACATTGACGGCCGTGTCGACGGAAAAGTAAGTTCTTTGCAAAAGAACTATCGCTCAACTCCAAAACTGCTTGAGTTTTTTAATGAGCTATTTGGACAAATTTCATCGCAATTTGTTTCTATGTTGCCTAAGGATTCTGAAGAAGAAAAAGGCCCTGTGGCATTTTTAGCGCCTGTTATAGAAGAAAACCAGGATTCAACAGATCAAGAGTGTAGATTCATTAGTTCTAGAATTGATACTTTGTTACAGCAAGGGTGTAATTTAAGTGAAATATGTATTTTAGGAAGAACAAATAAGGAGCTTACTCTATTTAGTCAATACTTAAGGTCTAAGGGCTTACCTGTGCATGTTCATGTTTCTTCAGGATTTTTTAATAGACGAGAAGTCAAAGATCTCATGATTTTAACAAAGTTTTTAGTGAACCCCTATGACAACTATAACTTTCTATGTCTTTTGCGAGCTGCATTTGTCCCCATTTTAGACAAAGATATTTTTGATTTTTACAATAAAAATCAAAAGAGCTCTGTTTGGAATCAAGCTCTAGAAAGAGGTAAAAATCATGAAGCCATAGTCTTATTGAGAAAGTGGATAGAAAAATCTCACGAACAGGGGCTGTCTCAAACTCTTATAGATATTATTGAAACACAAGGCTTGGTAGATGTATCTTTTCAGCACGATGTCACTGGCCGGAGAGAGTCGAACATTTGGAAGTTTGTATTGCTGTTGCGAGAGCAAGAGCATCAACCTGGGTTTAATATTCTAAAGTTTATCGATGGACAATTAGCACAAACCGACCTCGAGACTAGTCAAGAGTCTGACGCAACAGCCTCTCTTTCTCCGGACAGTATTAATTTGATGACAATCCATGGGTCAAAAGGTTTGCAGTTTGAACATGTTTTCGTTCCTCGTTTGCATAAAAAGCCAAACCTTACTCATCATCAAGAGTTTAGTGTAGATGAAAAGAATAGGGTCTGGTCTATGCCCATTTATTTTGAAAATGCTCAAGGATTTGTAAGGTCTTTGGCAGACCAAAGAGTCTCTCATGATACGAAGAAAAAAGAATTGAATGAGTTTGAACGTATTTTTTATGTTGCTCTTACCAGAGCAAAGAAATCTATTAATCTAAGTTGGAATCAGAGCAAACTAGAAAAAGACTCTTGGGCCGAAGCTATGAGTAGAATTAACTGGTTGGACTTGCAACCAGGAGTTCATAAAAAATTTGATTTTTCTTATGAAGTGGTTCAACCCCAGGATAAAGATTTTAGTTTTGAAATTTCGTCGTTAAATAAGAAAAAGCTAGGTTTGCCATTGGCTCATAAAAACGAGGTGTCTTTAAACAATAAATATTCGGTGACACAAGTGTTGCAAAAAAATGAAGAATTCAAACCAAAGTTTGAGTCGTCAGAAACAGAGAGGATCCAGGATTTTCTTTTTAAGCCGTCTTTAGGGGTGTTGATCCACGCTATGATGGAGAGATTAAAGTACAACAGTGTAGACGAGGTTCATCGATTTATTGAGAGTCAGACGCAAGAGCATAGGGAGTTGATGGAGAAAAGCCTAAACTATGTACTTTCTGAAACGTACCCTCCATTGTTAGAGATTATTAAAAACGGTTTTGTAGAGTGGGGTTTTCAGCTTTTAAGACAAGATGGGATTTTAGAAGGACAAATAGATTTATGGGGAGTTTCTCATACTCAAAGAGAGAGAAAGGTCTGGATTGTGGATTACAAATCTGGATCGGAAAAATACTTAGATAAAGCGTTTGAGCAATTAAAAATATATTCTGAGGCAGTGAAACAAAAAGGCTTTGAAAAAAATATTTATTTAGCTGTGGTTTT